>CBDVBU010000276.1:0-5455 GCA_965372295.1 uncultured Phycisphaerae bacterium | reverse complement strand
GCGGCGGGGATTTGCTGATTTTGATAGGTTACTGGCTCTGCATTGAAGCTGATCAAGCCGTTCGACTGAACATAGAAATGTTTATAAATATTACCATAGAAATTAAAATCGAATCCGAGAGGGAAGGAGCCTGCAAATTCCTCGAAACTATAATCCAGTCCGGTGATAATGGTTCCCGTCTCCTGAATATCGATCCAGTTGTACTTTGGTCCCCAGGAGCTGTCGCTGTCGATCCAGTGGTAACCGTAGGCATCCGGCTCACTGCCGATTCTACAGAAAACTTTAACGGTATCGGGTAAACTCGTATCTGCTCCATCATTGACAGTCAGCTCAAATACATATTCCCCTATGAGATTGGGCGTAAAACGAGGCGTCTGTGTATTCGGGTCCGAAAGCTCCACGCTCGGACCTGAAACCTGAGACCACCTGTAGCTTAGGGTATCTTCTTCGTCGAGATCATACGATGCCGAGCCGTCGAGTGTTACCTCCCGGCGAGGTTCACAAGCCTGCTCGTCGCCGGCATCTGCGAACGGGGCGCGATTACCGACTACTATCATTACGCTGTCGGGTACACTGTAATTGCTGCCGTCGAATATAGTGAGTTCGAATACAAAAATATCTTCCACGGGAGGTACAAAATTAGGCTCCGGGGTATCGGGATTCAAAATGACCACGTTCGGACCGCTAATCTGTCGCCATTGATAGGAAATAACATCGCCGGCATCAAAATCGTAAGAGCCGGTGCCGTCAAGGGTGACGTTCGCCACAATCGCATCGAAGAACTGGTCGTCTCCGGCATCGGCTACCGGTCTGGCATTGGCAGTAACTTCATCGGCGCCGATATCGACTCGTGCTCCCATCACAGCATATTCGCCGTCGATATCACGCTGTGACGGAGAGGGGACATAATTCGGATCTCCTGCTTCATAACATGGTGAACTGGCGGTGATGTTATAACTACCCCTAAAAAAAAGCGGGTCCTGGGATATGTTGCCGTCAAGGCCGGTCCTGTCAGCCGCGTCGCCGGAAATTAAATCGTAAGTAATTGGGTCACTTGCGTAGTAATTGCCCGGTAGATTGTTCCAAACATTATTAAATGCGATAAAATCTTCATCGGGACCATTAGAAAAAATTCCACCTCCGGATTTGGCATTGCAGATTATATTGTTTTCTATCAGGCACGTACCAAGCTCTACATTTGATGCGGCGTAAACATTACCGCCGAGGACGTTTCCGCCTCCGATATCGGGCTGGGACAGACTTACATCGTTACCAACGATAGTATTGTTGATAAGTTGCCCGCCGTAAATCAGGATGACACCGCCTCCGATATAGGCTGAATTATCATATATTAAATTGTTAGTGATTTCTGGATTTCCAGTGGATATCATCATCCCGCCGCCAACATAGGCGGAATTATCCTTAATAATATTTTGAGTAATGATTGCATCAGATTGCAAACAGCCAATTCCACCGCCATAGCACAATTGCCATTGGTCCGGATCATCTCCTTCCATATCGAACGGACCGTTATTGCCGGTAATCACATTACATTTGATAGTCGGCGAAGCATTCATGCAACAAACGCCGGCACCCGAAAATAGGTAGTTATCTTCCGGAATTGTTGTATCTTTTTTTCCATAACCGCCGGTAATTGTAAAACCGGCCAGTACTGCTTCGGAAGTTTCTCCGTTTTCAAAGACTACTACGCTGCCCTTACTTTGGCCGTCGATAATGGTGGCCGCTACGATTTCAGGATCGTTAGGGTCTGTGCTGGTGAGAACGATATTCGTGCCGGAAAAATTGATATTCTCGGGATATGTGCCGATTTCGACAATGATCACGTCCCCGTCGTTACTGCCATCAATTGCCTGCTGGATAGTTGTGTAGTCGGCCGGAACCAATCGGATTTCAGCCTGTGTCAGTGTGATTGCAAACGACAATATAGCAAGACTCGATAGAATTGCCCTTTTCATTTTTTACCCTTTCCAATATATATATATAACTTTAACATATAAATGGTTGAATTTTCAAGACATATTCTGATTATTGCCCTATTCCTATTATTATAATAGCTTGTTTGTCTATTAAATAAGATTAAACGTATAATAAACAATCCCGATCCGGTTTTTAACAAAGATTTATGGGCTGTTTCTGTTTGGCTAAAAAATAATATTATAGGATTTTTTTGTTGACATGCACTGCCGGCACCGACAGAATGCCAATAGTGTATAAGGAGCAGTGGTGAGAAGGCCTCTTTTCGATTCGCATTTGGCTTTCTTCCACAGAAAAGCATTTGTTCGAATACCTAAAGGCAACAAGAGGGTAACCAGATAATGGTTTGAACCGGAGGCCGTATTCTTTTGCGAAGGAACGCCAAATGAGTAAACAACTCTTCTCTCGCCTGCTTACGGCAACCACGGTAACTTCTAAGCGGACTAAAGTTAAAGCGAATAAGACCTTACGGTAAAAGTGGATGCAAATGGATTAGCGATTAGTACTATATTTAGGAGGTAAAAATGACCGTAGAAAGCCTTATGAATACATTCACAGAATACGTCTCGTGGTTATACTCCGGACGAGAGTGGGCCAGATGGGAACTTCAAACAATGGCCATAACAGCTATGGTTCTGTTGTTGTTTATTCTTGTACAAAGAAGAAAAGCAAAGACCAAAAAGATCGTAGCAAGGCAAATCGAAAAAAACTCTTCGATCATCGGGATCAAATTAGATGCCGGTAACCGAGCACATCAGGGATCCGATGGTGATACAAACAGCCGCCGTATAGTATCCATTTCGAAAAACGATGGAAACCAGAAGCGATGGAAGGAAACCACGAAAAAGTGGAAGAACTATCAGAAACTAATCGAACAGCTCCAGCAGGAAACCGCCAAGTATAAACAGGCCGAGGAGTGTCTTGAGCAGCAATTCGCCAAACTGAAAGCAGCCAACGAACTACTCCGACAGGAAATAACTGGAAGCGGTCAGGTCATTGAAAAGCCCGAAAAGGGGCATCCTCGCACTATTGGCAGCTTCGGCAAGCAGCAAAGCAGAATGCTCAATGCCTCCGGAGTCTTAGCTGAGGACAGTTGAGAGCGTAAACCTTTGATATCGTTTGTGTCCGATTAAGGCTCAGATACACGGCATGACTTTATGCCACAAAAGGCTGTGAGCATGGTGGTTTCAGGTTCTCATCATGGCCCACTATTCCGTTTACAAATACTGTAGGGATTCTTTTCAGGGTCGCCCGATTACAGCATTCTACGCCGCTAAACTCAATTCTTTCCGAGCGGGTCGTACATTCGCTTCGGTATCTCTTCGCCCGTTGTTTCCCTAATGGTAGTCACGTGACCGTCCAGCCAGAGGCAGTTTAGTTTCCCACCTGTTTCAAAATCGTCACCTGTATTAGTTGGAGAATGCCTGAAGATACCACGATACCAGTTCGACCGGCCGCCACCTTGCCTGTAATGCGTGAGATTTACGCCGCTTGAATCAGGGCAAAGCATATCGTTTCCATTCTCGATTCTTGGCTCCATGTGGTCGTGTGCGACGATAACTTCCGCATGATGCGGGATAGCATTAGTGTTCTCCTTGGTCAGCCAGCCATTCATGGAATACGCAGCATTATGTACATCACCTTCGCCATTATATAGCATGTCTGTTGCTACCTGATCATAGAAGTTTTTGAATGTCGCGCAGCCGAAAATCTCCTCCTCCTTTACATAGTCAATGTAGTTTATACCCCAATATGAATGATAGTCACCTGGCCTCAGCATGTTTCTCCTGGCAGGAGTACTACCGGAAGGATACCAGAGATGCCCATTAGAAGGATGATCATGTGTATAAAAGTCGGGCATCTTGTAATCGTTGTCATCGGCGTACATAATGACACCGAGGCCTATGGTTTTAAGATGAGAAACGCAGATTTGATCCCGCGCCTGCTCCTTTACCCTTTGCAACGCCGGCATCAATATCCCCATCAATATCGCAATAATAGCAATAACAACGAGAAGCTCAATTAACGTAAACCCTTTTTTTCTGTACATCAGTGATCCTTTAATGCAATCTACACTTATTATTGATGGAAGTAATCCTTGATTTCCAGCAACGCTCCACGGGCAATTCAAACTGATTGGACAACACACCCAACATCAAATACCCAGCCTTCAATACTCTATTTCTTTTATAGCACATTTGAAGATGTGATACAAGTAAAAAACTTCTCCTTTAGCGGAGGTCAGATATGCTCATTAAGCGTCAAAACAGGGTATTTTAAAAAAAGTGAAAAATAATGCCTCTGCGGTCTGATTATTCTCCATCAAAATAAAGCGGCGGACATCAGAACACTCAACAGATAGCCGTTTGCAAAGCAGGTGGTTTGATGGTCAGGAGAACGATTGGAGAGAAACAACCATTTATAGACCATTTGGTGCGTTCTCAATGATACGGCCCCCACTTAAGGCACATTATGAGACATTTTCTCTTTTATTTACCTGCTATTAGTCGTAAGCTCATCTAAACGTAATCCTGTTAGTAGAATATTGCCCAAGAGAGCTGCTATGAAAAAAAATTATAACTGCCCCAAAGAGCCCTAGCTGGCGGTTGTGTTATCATCTTTTATTGCCGGCATCGGGCAAATCTATGCCGGAAGGAAATGGCGGGGGAGTATCCTCATATTCACAGTCGCTGCGCTGACTTGCTTTTCAATCTGGTCTGTACTTAGTCCGAAATGCGATATACTTGTTACGGCAGGAGCATATGTTGCTATTTTAATTGTCTGGATTTGGAACCTCTTCGACGCCCACAAATGCGCGAGAAAGGCAAATTCAGATAACTTCGAAGCAGAGAGAAAACAAGGAAAGGACGCCTGGCTGGCGCTATTTCTTTCGGACCTGATACCGGGTCTCGGCCAGATATACCTCAAAAGGCAACTGTTGGGTATTGGATTTGTGATAACCTCAGGTATTCTACTGATAGTCGGCTTAAAGTATCCGCCGATGTTTGTCGGCTTGTGGGCGTTTTTTTCCATGTTTGTTTGTTATCATGCGTACATATCGGCACCGATTCGGCGAGAACCGTCCAAGAGAATGATATTTATCATCGCTATTATTATCCTATGCTCATGTCTGCTCAATGGTTATGATCGTCATGCGTTCAGAGCATATGTCGTCGAAGCTTTTATCTTGCCTACTAAATCGATGAAACCCACACTTCTTCCCAGCGACAGGTTTCTTGTAAGAAAGAACAAGCAATACGTTCCGAAACTTGGCGATGTAATAGCTTTCAAGTCTCCGGACGATCCCAGTATCCCTTGGATCAAACGTGTCGCGGGGCTTCCTGGCGAGACGCTCGAGATCAAGAACGAAATCCTTTACATCAACGGGCAGAAAGTCCAACATCCAGCCCTCCGAAACATTGAATATCCCCCCATGGATTACATCGGCATGGAGGGAGAG
>CBDVBU010000275.1:0-5464 GCA_965372295.1 uncultured Phycisphaerae bacterium | reverse complement strand
GGGATGAGGCTGCCACACAGTGTCCATCGGTGAAGAAAAAAGGCGATTTGAAAAAACAAACCCAATTTGCCCCGGCTCTAATGGGCGTAACATCTTTTGTGAAAGGAGATTATATTAATAAACCGGCCTGCGGCGCCGAAGAAAACAAAGCCAATCAAAGCCAATCTAACGCACCCGCGCTCATCAAGGGAGTGGGAAAAAGAGAAAAATCGGTTGCGGCAGCTACCGGTTAGCCGGATGAGCCGTATTTTATCAGTATTCCATGGCTTTGGTTTTTATTCCGATAATACAATTATGTCGGAGATGCGCAAAATGTCTAAAACAGGGCGGTCTTCTGTCCGATATACGTATGATGATGCAGCCGCGAAATAAAATTTTAGCCGTTGATGACAATGTTATCGATATCGTAACTATCGAGAAGCTGTTGGGCGAACGCTATGACTTCAAGACGGCGACGACTGGTAAAGAGGCTCTGGAGATAGCGGCGGATTTTCAGCCTGACATTATTTTGCTGGACAATATGATGCCGGTTCTCGATGGCGGGCAGGTCTGCCGTCAGATACGGGCGGATTCGGGGCTTCGGCATACGAAGATCATCATGGTATCGGGCAAGTCGAGGGTGTCGGAACGCATCGAAGCGTATCAGGCCGGCGCGGACGACTATATCACCAAGCCCTTTAACGAAGATGAGTTGCTGGCGAAGATACGGGTCTATTTGCGTCTTAAATCGGTCGAGGAAGTGGATCAGTTCAAGACGAACGTTTTGACGCTGCTCAGTCATGAAGCTCGAACACCACTGAACGGTCTTATCGCGCCGGCGGAGATGTTAATGTCCGAGGAGGAGGTTGATGCCGAAGAGCGCAAGCTGCTGATCGAGATGGTGCATTCGGCCGCCAGACGCCTGCACCGTTTCTTTGAAAATGTTATGCTGCTCAGCTCGCTGAAATCGGGAAAGTGGCAATTCAACCCGGAGCCGGCGGATCTGTGCGAGGTCGTCCATGAAGCTGTTTGCGAAGTGGCGACAAAGGCGGCAGAGCGCAAGATAAAAATCGAGGAGAAATTCGAAGTCGGCCCGACGGTTTGTCTCGACCGGCAGCAAATCAAGAGGGTGATTACAGCTATACTGGATAATGCAATCCGCTTTAGTCCACCGGGTTGGAGGGTTGATGTTTGTGTCACCGGTGACAATGAATCTATATACGTGAGTGTGACCGACCGGGGCGAAGGAATCGATCCCGATTATCTGCCGTATGTGTTTGACGAACTCTCGGAACACGACATTGACCATCACTCACAGGGCCAGGGCCTGAGCCTGGCTATAGCCCGCCAGATAGTACAACAGCATAACGGCGAGATCAGCGTAGAAGGCGCAAAAGGCTCCGGCACAACCTTCACGGTGCAATTGCCCTTGACGGTTCGGTCTGAATTGGTGCATTGTGAAATATAAGAAATCGGGATACGTTTCCGACCGGTTCGATTTTGCGCACGCTTCCACAAATTTCAGAGTGCCGCCCAGCATGTTTGCCGGCTGCCGGATGGCAGTTGCGTCTGTCGAATAATTCAATAAGTATGTTATAATCTGCCGATAATATATTAGATCGTTGTAATATTCAGGCAGTCGGACAAGAAAGGATTCTTAAGATATGTCATTTGCAGAGGACGTACTGAGCCAGAGCAGACCCGAGAGCGTTCACGACATTTCATGCCGGCCCAAACGCCAGAGCTATTTCCCCTCGCCTGTGGACTGGAGAGATGAGGTGCTGTACTTTCTGCTGGTGGACCGGTTCAGTGACGGGTGGGAGGATTCGCGTCCGTTGCTGGAGAGGGAGAATCTTAAAGCTGCCCGTCCTGTATTGCCTGATGGCGATCATTGGCGCTGGGATCGATGGGCAGAATCAGGCCGGCAACGCTGGCAGGGTGGTACTATCAAGGGCGTGCAATCGAAGCTCGGCTATTTAAAGCAGCTTGGCGTCACGGCGATATGGCTCAGCCCCGTATTCAAGCAGCGGGGACATCTGGACACGTATCACGGCTACGGTATTCAGGATTTCCTGGAAGTGGATCCCCGGTTTGGCAGCAGGCAGGACCTTGTCGAGCTGGTGACTGCGGCCCACGCGAAAGGTCTGCGGATAATCCTCGACGTTGTTTTTAACCACTCGGGCGCTAACTGGCTCTATCGCCCTGATACTCCCGGCGGGATTTATGAAGCCGTTTATAAGCCCGACGGTAGCTATCCGTTTGGTTCGTGGCGCGACGGCCGGGGGCAGCCCGTCCCCGATATAACAACGGAAGAAGACGGCGTCTGGCCGACGGAACTGCAGCACCGGGACTGCTACACACGAGCGGGAACGGGTGACATGGGCGAGGGCAGGATCGACGATCCGAATGCCGAGCACAAGCGATCCGACTTCTGCGACTTGCGGGATTTCGATCTCGACCAGCCGTATGTATTGAGCGACTTGTCACGATGCTATAAATACTGGATGGCTCTGACTGACTGCGACGGATTCCGCATCGACACACTCAAGCATGTAACGAAGGAACAGGCGCGGAATTTCTGCGGCGCCGTCAAGGAATTCGCAGCGAATATCGGCAAGCAGAATTTCTTCCTCGTCGGCGAGATCTCCGGCGGTGATTATGCCCAGGACTACTATCTCGACGCTCTCAATCGCAATCTCACCGCCGCGCTGGATATCGGAGAGATGTGCCCCATTCTCAATGGTGTTGCCAAAGGCCTTAGACCCCCGAAGGATTATTTTGACGGTTTCAATCCCGGCGATGCCGGTATGGGCTCGCACCGCAATTTGGGCTGGCGGCATGTTTCTATTCTTGACGACCATGACCAAGTTTATGGCGAGAAGATTCGATTTTCAACCGATGCTTCCTGCGATCACCAGGTCGCGGCAGGTGTTGTCCTGCAGCTTTTCACTTTGGGTATTCCGTGCATTTATTACGGGACCGAGCAAGCCTTTGCCGGCCCTGAGCCTTCCGAGAGGAAATGGCTGCCGGGCTGGAAGGCTTCGGACCAGTACCTGCGTGAGGCGATGTTTGGCCCGGAGCATCCAAGGGCATCCGGGACTGCCGGTCTGCACGAGCCGGATATGAATCTGCCCGGTTTCGGCCCCTTCGGGACAGCGGGCCACCACTGTTTCGATGAGAATCATCCGGTGTACAAGCGGATTGCCGCGGCTGCCGCGCTTCGGAGTAAATATCCGGCTCTTCGCTGCGGCAGGCAATATCTTCGCCGCATCTCCTTTTTGAACAAGCCCTTCGATCTTTACGGGCCGGGGGAAATCGTTGCCTGGTCGCGAATCCTGGACGATGAGGAGTTGCTTTGTGTTATGAATGCCAACGGCACCGAGCTGCGAGGCGCCGACGTTATCGTGGATGCGGATCTCAATTCAGGCGGCACCGGCACGATGACGGTTGTTCTCAATTCGGCCCAGGTCGCACAGACGCAAGACTATTCAGGCACGCAACCGGCAGGTTCTGTGGTTCAAGTAAACAGAACTGCGGACGGCAGGGCGTTTGTCCGGATTGAAAATATTCGGCCCGCGGAGATTATTGTACTGGCAAATCATTCTTAATTCGGTTCATCGGGCCGAAAAGGGCTTGCAAGATAAGGATTAAGCGCATATAATATTTTGCTTATTTCGGAATGGGTTCTTGTTATAGAAAGGATTTCCAGTCGTTATGAGTCTTGAAAGTTTCTTCAATCCCAAATCGATTGCAATTGTTGGCGCCTCCCGCCAAAAGGGCAAAGTCGGTTACGAAATCTTAGTAAATATGATTGGGGCCGGATACGAGGGAGAAATATTTCCGGTCAATCCCAAAGCAGATACAATTGAAGGGTTAAAGTGCTACCCTGACCTCCAATCGATCGGGCAGGCTCCCGATTTGGTGGTTATTGTCATTCCGGCAAAGTTTGTCCCTGCAATGATGCAGCAGTGCGTGAAGGTCGGGGCAAAGTCGGTCATCGTTATTACCGCCGGCTTCAAAGAAGTCGGCGAAGAGGGCCGAGAGCTTGAAAAACAGGTTGTTCGCATCGCAAGACAGGCCGGCATCAGAATCATCGGTCCCAACTGTCTGGGAGTAATTGCGCCGGCAAACAAGCTAAACGCCAGTTTCGGCGGCGACCTGCCGGCCGAAGGAGTCATCGGCTATCTCTCGCAGTCCGGAGCTTTGCTGGCGGCGATTCTCGATATGGCCAACGCGAACAGTATCGGATTCAGCAAGCTTGTCAGCATCGGCAACAAGGCGGATGTCGACGAGCTGGATTTGATAAAAGCTCTGGGAGAAGATAAGGATACCAAAGTGATTGCCGGCTATCTCGAAAGTATTACCGATGGCAATGCTTTTGTTAACCAGGCGGAGCGAATTTCTCATGATAAACCTATCCTGCTGATGAAGTCCGGCGGTACACAGGCCGGCGCCCAAGCCGCCTCCTCTCATACCGGAAGTCTGGCCGGCAGCGAGACGGCGTACGAATGTGTCTTCGAACGTGCGGGGATCATCCGGTGCAATTCGATAAAGGAGCAGTTCGATTATGCCCATGCGTTTGCCGATCAGCCGCTGCCCGCGGGGCCGAGAGTCGCCGTAATCACCAATGCCGGCGGACCGGGAATTATGGCTGCCGACGCCGTCGAACGAGTGGGGCTGACCTTTGCAAAACTCGCCGATGAAACGATAGAGGCATTGGCTTCCAAGCTGCCGGCAGCGGCGAACCTGAATAATCCCGTTGACGTGCTGGGAGATGCGCTCGCCGACCGGTACGAGTTCGCACTGGATGTGGTTCTCGGTGATGAAAATGTTGATATCGTTCTTGTTCTTCTAACGCCCCAGGCGATGACCGAGCCGGTGGCTACCGCCGAAGCGATGGTCAAGATGGGTGCTCGAAAACACAACAAACCGATTCTTGCCTGTTTCCTGGGCGTCGAGAAGGTCCGGGACGGAGTGAAGGTTTTGCGGCAAGGGAAGATACCGCAGTATGATGCCCCTGAAAGTGCTGTTTCGACAATGAAAGCGATGGCGGACTATGTCAGGTGGCGCACCAGGCCCAAGCGGGTCGTAAAGCTCTTTCCGGTCAACCGTCGCAAGGTCGAAAACATAATCGAAAGACACCTGCGCCAAGACATTCGAGAGATCGCCGAGACCGAATCCAAGGAGATCCTCGAAGCCTATGGTTTCGTAACCCCAAAAGGCTCCGTCGCCACCACAGCCGAGCAGGCTGCCAATATTGCCCAACAGCTCGGATTCCCCGTTGTGCTTAAGATTTGGTCGCCGGATATACTGCACAAATCAGACGTAGGCGGAGTCAAGATTGGCCTGAACAGTGACAAGGAAGTAAAGGATGCCTTCGACCTGATGATGTATCGAATACCGAAGAAGCTGCCCGATGCCGACATTCTCGGCGTGCTCGTGCAGGAAATGTGCAGCGATGGGAAAGAGGTGATTCTCGGCATGA
>CBDVBU010000274.1:0-5494 GCA_965372295.1 uncultured Phycisphaerae bacterium | reverse complement strand
CGCCACCCTACGACATCTGTTCATGCGGTTCGGGTTATGTTACATTGACAGCATGGGCAAACGAGTTGCCCATGCTACATGCTGCGGGATAAAATGCTCTTGCGTGTTGATTTGAAAGAAAACCCGCCGAGTGAATCGGCGGGCTAAATATTTTGAATTGTTGAAAAAGTCCCATGAATCTGGTATATATATTATCCGTAGTGGGGGCTAACTTCAAGCATGGAGGCTTAGTTTTGACAGGCAATCAGGAACGCCGGCAAGAAGAGTTATTTGTTGCCGGGCCGTTGTCTACACTCATCCCCGACGGCCATATTTCCCGTGGCCGGGTTGGAGGTTCAGCAGTTCCCTGAGTTTAGCTGGTGACATCACCTTTCGCTCGGTCGCCTCGGCCAGCCTGTGGATACGGAGTAGCAAGTCGGAATTTGAGGCCAGCCGGGTCCGTGCCGTATCGAACCATATATTATCTTCGAGGCCGACTCTAACACCGCCGCCTGAAACGATGGCTATAGAATTCATCATCCACTGGTAATTGCCGATCCCCGCCAGAGACCAGAAGGAGTTGTCGGGCAAATCATGAATCATAATTCCGGTGTGCAACAAATCCGCCTGCGCGCAGGCAATGTTGCCCAGCAGAAGATTGAAGTAATGGGGAGGCTCCAGAATGCCTTTCCTTTCTAAATACTTTCCATAGTTGATCATCCCGGCATCGAAAGCCTCTAATTCGGCAAGAATCCCGCGTGATCTCATTTCGTTGGCCAGTTTCTGAATCACCTCCGGAGAATTCACGCTGGCTACGCGGTTAAAATTCAGGGAGCTGAGCGTCAAGCTTCCCATATCCGGCTTCAAGTCACCTTCCATTTGCAAAGGCTCAGCGCGTTTTTCGAACTCAGATATGTTGCGTCCACTCAATGAAACACAGACGACCAAATCTTTTGAAAACAACCTTATGCCGGCAATGATTTTACCGAAGACTTCCGCTTTATAAGTGGACTTTCCCGTTGCGGCATCACGTGCATGCAGGTGAACCATGGTTATTCCAATATCGACGGCCCGGCGAACATCCTCTACGATTTCTTCGACAGAGATAGGAACGTGCGGCGTCATTTCTTTCGTTGGAATCATTCCTGTCGGTGTGAAATTGACTATCAGATCCATCAAGCTTATACCTCTCCTTTCTAAATCAACAACAATTTGAATATTTATTTTATTTCCTTTACCAGGCGAGCCGGCACGCCGGCCACAAAGCAGTTGTCGGGAACATCACGATTAACCACAGCTCCACCTCCCACAACCGCGTTTTTGCCGATTGTAACGCCGTGGACTATCAATGCGCCGGCCTTAATTCCCGCACCTTCCTTGATCAAAACATCTTTGACACCACATGTGTGAGCCAGGCGTTCTTCCAGGAAAGCGTTGTGGTTATACCTGTTGTGTGTCATGATTATCACGCCCGGCCCCAGGCTTACGCCCTTCTCCAATGTAATACCACCGGTCAGATCCAGGAAGTTATTGCCGTTAATAAGGCAGCCCTCACTTATTGTCAGATTGGCGTAACCCTTTCTTCCACCGTGCAAAACAACCGGCGAGTGAACATAGACCCGGTCTTTGCTAACCTTGGCGCCAAAGGCCCTGAGAATAGCCGCATTGATGGGCCAGCCAAACTGAAGTATCCGGGGAGGGCCGATAATTTTAAAGATCGACACCAGTAAAATCTTTGCTAACAGAACCAACACTTTTCTAATGTATTTACGCAATGTTGAGATTCCCATACCGACCACAGGAGATGAACGCTCGTTTCTTCGCACTCTTGTCCTTTCTCCAAACTTCACCGTACGATGGTGCAATCCAGTTCAATTATCATTATCGGCCCGAACACATTGTGAGTTGAGGAAAATGAACACCAAAATACCGCGATTCACATCAAGAAACGGACTTTTTCAAACGGAACAAAGTGAAACAGACGGAGGGCGTAACAAAAATGGGCATAGGAGGCGTCGTTAGTCGAACTCACAGGGAAATCCTGATTAATGTAAGTCTGAAGAAAGCCGAAAGCAACAAAATAGAGTGCGCCAGCGGAAAGGTGACGATTGTAGAGTGTAAGAAAACTCGTAAGACTTCGCATGGAAAAAGCGAATTCTGTTTTCTTTAAAACCCTGAATGAAACCCGGATAGGAACAACAATCTTGCGGCAAGATCAATTGATTGATTTGAAGATCGTAAAGGGCGCGGAAGGCATATCCGAGTTCGGCGACGATTGGGACGACCTGTTTGTTCGCGCCATGGATGCGCCGCCTTTTCTCTCACGCTCCTGGTTAAGAACATTTGTCGAGGAAGGTCGACTGCCAGGCACTCCCTTATTTGTACTTGCCTGGTTCGGTACTAAACTTGTTGCTTTGTTTCCACTGGCGGTTCGCAGTATCCTGAGCGTAAAAATAGCCATGCCGATAGGTATCGAGGTAGGTGCTTATCTGGGACTACTCATCGATCCGGACCATCGATCAGCCGTAAAGGACATAGCGGATTTTATTATTTCCGAGAATATCTTTGACATGTACTACAGCGCGGACCTGTCTTCCGAGGACGCGGCGACTAATGATCTGCTGGATGATTTGGTGAGCCGTGGATATTCCTGCCGGAAGGTATTTCGAGATCCATGTTTCTGTCTGCAATTAGGTTGCCCCTTCGATGAATACCTCAAGAAAAAAATCCCAAAGGGCAAACGACGCTACAAATTGCGCTACGAGGAGAAGAAGCTCTACAAATCCGCAGATGTCATGATCACTCGCTATGTAGGTAAGGCAATTACGCCGGAAGTTAACCGGCGGATTGCCGCCATTCAACTCGAAAGCTGGATGAAAAGACGCGGCGCCGCCGTCCTGGGAAAACCGTTCCACCAAAAAATCCTGGTGAATATGGCCGAGGGTGGCTTCGGGCAGATTTGGTTGATGACAGTTGACGGAGAAGATGCCGCCTTTGCCTGCTCGTTTGTTGCGCACGGTCAACATCATTATTTCTGGCCCGCGTTCAAGCTTAAATATGAATCGCAATTATCTATCGGCCAGATGCTGCTCATGCATGTTATTCGCGATGCTTGCGAGGACGGCATTCAATTGTTCGACTTTATATATGGAGATGCCGAGTACAAGCGCTTTTGGGCTACGGATTGCTACAAGGTCTTTAGGGTAATAGCGGGCCGCGGTTTTATGGGGCATCTGATAGTAATGTTTTGTTATATCTTCTTTCGGCTGAGACAGATTAAATGGTTGCACTCTTTATATCGTCGGATAAAAATAAGGTTGCGCCGTTTCAAACAAAGAACGACATGATCTTGTTTTGAGAAATCCATGGCGGTCCCTAATTTTTAGCTTCCAATGACAACGTTGCGGGCAGTCGCACTGTTTCAGATATTTATGGATCATTGACAGAATTGCTTTATCGAACCAACCGTCTTGGGGATACGGATCACCTGCGCAAATCACACGCACTCGCCCATCCCAATCGCTTTTGGAGAATATATCTCCCGCGGCCGGACCACTTTTCTATTTTCTCAGTTCAGGCTTATCCGGCTCGATGTGAACGGTGATGTTTATCGGGCGCGTGATCTGTTCATCCAGGGTCTTTTCCAGGCTTTCAGCGATCTCGTGGGCGGCGGTGATCTTCAATTCCGGATCGACAAGGATGTGCAGGTCGAGAAAAACTTCCCTGCCGACCGTGCGGGTCCGCAGCTTGTGCCACTGCCGGATAGAAGAGTCGGAGTTGATGATTTTTTTGATGTGCTCGATCGTCTCCGGATCGACGGCGGCTTCCGCCAGCTCGCGCAGCGCATCGCTAATGACCCTGACTCCCACCCAGATAATCATCAGGCCGACGGCAATCGCGGCAACCTGGTCGCCATGACCAAATCCGAATTCCAGCGATATAAATCCTATCACGACCGCAACCGAACTGAGAGCGTCACTTCGGTGATGCCAGGCGTTGGCGTAAAGTGCGGGGCTGTGAGATTGAATCGCGATTTTTTGTGTTGCTTTATAGAGCCACTCTTTGGCGGCAATCGAAATAATGGCGGCGATGAGAACTCCGAGGCGTGGAGTAGTCACTTCGTCTCTGGCGATGGCCAAAGTGGCGCAGTAAATCATCGCCCCGCCGACAACAATCAAGATCAGCGCGACCATGCCGGCCGAGAAAGTTTCCGCCCGCCCGTGGCCGTAGGGGTGACTCTGGTCGGGCTCTTTCGAACCAAGACGCAGGCCCAGAAGCACAGCCACGTCGGTGGCGACATCAGAAAGCGAATGGATCCCGTCGGCCACAAGTGCCAGTGAAGCGGCAGATAAACCAATGGCGACCTTCATAACCGACAGAGCAATATTTACTGCCATACCAAGATAAGTGATAGACTTTATTTGCCTGCCGGCAATTGCTTGTTTGTTATTGTCCATCAGTGCGCCACTGTTTTTGACCGTATTGCCGTCACCTGATCGATATATTTTTGAGCGGTCGGCCGGTCTTTTGCCTCAACGATGATCCGCATGACGGGCTCGGTGTTGCTGGCTCTTAAGTGCAGCCAGCCATCGTCGAAATCGAACCGGCAGCCGTCGGTGGTTTCCAGCTTTGCCTCGGCAAAAGTTTGTTTTGCCGATTCGAGAATTTGCTGCGCCTGGTCCTGCCCGGCGGGAAATTTATCTTTCCACATATAATAGCCGCCGATTTCGCCGGCCAACCGGCTAATCGTTTTTCCCGTTTCAGCCATAAGCTGCATGACAAGAGCGATTCCGACAAGGCTGTCGCGAACCGGCCCGATGCGCAAATCAATCACGCCGCCGTTGCCTTCTCCGCCGATAATGCAACCGTGCTCGAACATCGCCGCGGCGACGTTCGCCTCGCCGACAGCCGTGCGGATAACCTTGCCACCCGCCTTTTCTGCTAAATCGTCAATCATTCGCGAAGTCGATAGATTTGTCGCCGCGTTGCCTGTTCTTTTACTGAAGATATACTTAGCCGCCAGGGCAAGGGTATATTCCTCGCCGATGTACGTACCGTGTTCGTCAACAATCGCCAACCTGTCGGCGTCGGGGTCCTGGGCGAAACCGATGTCGGCAACTTCCGCTTTTACCGCTTCACAAAGGCCCGTCAAGTTCGCAGCGGTCGGCTCGGGACCGTGAGCGAACAATCCGGTAGGTTCGGCGTTAATGGCGGTAACTTCACAGCCAAACTCAGCCAACAGCTTTTTCGTTACGCGCCCCCCGGCGCCGTTGACACTATCCAGAACGACCTTGAATTCCTTCGCGGCAATCGCATCTTTGTCAACTATAGCCAGAACCTTGGCGATGTGCGTCGCATCGGTTTGATCGCTGGAGGTCACCCGGCCGCAATGCGTGGAATCCGCGCAGCCAAGATTCTTTTCGAGAAAACATCGCTTTATTTTTTCCGCTTCCGGCGCCGGCGGCGCAACACCGTTGTCGAGCAACAGTTTTATGCCGTTATAGGCAATCGGATT
>CBDVBU010000273.1:0-5526 GCA_965372295.1 uncultured Phycisphaerae bacterium | reverse complement strand
GGTGATGCTCTGAAGCTGACTTTCAAGCTCGACGAGAACGGCAAAATCGCCGAAGCAAAATTCAAGACGTTCGGCTGCGCAAGCGCCATCGGAACATCATCGGTGTTAACCGAGATGATCAAAGGCCTGACGCTGGACGAAGCCGCCAAGTTGACCAACAAAGACATTGCCGACTACCTGGGCGGGCTGCCGGAGCAGAAGATGCACTGCTCGGTAATGGGCAGGGAAGCTCTCGAAGCGGCAATCGAAAATTACCGCGGCGGCGGCAAGAAAAAACATGAGCTTGAAGGCACTATCGTTTGTACCTGCTTCGGCGTCACCGACCAGGAAATCAAGAGGGTAATCATCGAGAACGACCTGACAACCGTCGAAGAAGTCACCAACTACTGCAAAGCAGGCGGCGGCTGCGGCGGCTGCCAAAGCGAGATCGAGAAGATCATAGAAAAGATACAGGGAGATAAAATTAAGGAAGTCCCCGTATCGACACCTCGCCGGGCCGGCAAGCTGACGAACATCCAGAAGATTCAGCTCATTCAGCAGACGATTAACGAACAAATCCGGCCCGCCCTGCGTGCTCACGGCGGTAATATCGAGTTGATCGACGTCGAAGGAAATAAAGTAATCGTTGCATTCAGAGGAATGTGCGCCCAGTGCAGGCTGACGGAGTTCACAATGAAAGACGTGGTCGAGGCCAAGCTGAGAGAATTCGTTTCCAAAGACCTTTTCGTCGAAGAAGATAAAGAGTCAGCACAAGAGCCCCACAATCACAGAGAGTAAATTATGAAGACCATATATTTCGATAATAACGCTACGACAAAAGTCGCCGAGGAAGTGCTTGAAGAGATCAGGCCGCTGTTCTGTGAGTTGTACGGCAATCCTTCGAGCATGCACACGTTCGGCGGGCAGATAGGCCGAAGAATTCGCCGGGCTCGCGAGCAGGTTGCCGGCCTTCTCGGCTGCGAGCCGAGTGAGATTGTTTTTACAGGTTGCGGCACCGAAAGTGACAACACCGCAATCAAAGGTGCGCTGGCCGCGGCGCCAAACAGACGCACAGTCATAACCACGAGGGTTGAGCATCCGGCCGTGCTGGCGGTTTGCCGGGAGCTGGAAAATCACGGTTATATGATTATCGAGCTGAATGTGGACAGACAGGGCAGGCTCGACATGGCCGAGCTGGAAGAGCATCTCGACGACGATACCGCCCTGGTGACAATCATGTACGCCAACAATGAAACGGGCACCGTGTTTCCAATCGAGGATATCGCTGAATTAGTCACAAGCAAAGGGGCGCTTTTCCATACCGACGCGGTGCAGGCCGTCGGCAAAATCCCGCTGGACCTCTCAAAAAGCAATATCGATCTGCTCAGTCTATCGGGCCATAAGCTGCACGCGCCGAAGGGCGTAGGTGTCCTCTACGTCCGCAAAGGGACACGACTGTCGCCGTTTATACTGGGCGGCCACCAGGAAGCGGGGCGAAGGGCCGGCACGGAAAACGTCCCCGGGATCGTCGGCCTGGGCAAAGCCTGCGAACTGGCGGCGGAAAACCTCGAAGCCGAGAATAGCAAAGTCGAAGCCCTGCGCGACAAACTTGAGAAAACATTATTGCAGGAGTGCCCGGACTGCCGGCTCAACGGCGATCCGGATAATCGCCTGCCCAATACGACCAATATCAGCTTCGAGTACATCGAGGGCGAAGCGATCCTGTTGATGCTGGACAAATATGGAATTTGTGCCAGCAGCGGCTCGGCCTGCACATCAGGCTCGCTGGAGCCCAGCCACGTTCTGCGCGCGATGGGCGTGCCATTCACCGCCGCCCACGGCTCAATCCGTTTCAGCCTGAGCCGGTACAGTACCGAGGACGAGGTGGACTACACAATCGAAAAGCTTCCCCCCATTGTAAATCAGCTCCGGGAACTATCACCCTTCGTAACCAAATAACGGTTCGCTATCACTTGTCATGCTGAACGCAGTGAAGCATCTGGGTTGCGAACGGCGATATCAAGCCCAGATTTGCGTCATCCGGCGCCGCATCGACGGACTTCGGCTTCGCATCAGACCTGTCCTTGAGTGAAGCGAAGAATCTGCCCTTGTGAATATACCTTTCGCTGCCCAGATGCTTCGCCTTTGGCTCAGCATGACAACGAAAAAAGGTCTGTTTGAGTAACTCAGCTTCCGCCGATCATGTCACCTATTCCGCCGAGGATGGAGCCTTCGCCTTTTCGGGAGCCGCCGGCTCTTGGCGCGTGGGCGAGGATTCGATTGCACATCCGTGAGAAGGGCAGGCTCTGGAGATAGACTTTGCCGGTTCCCCGCAGGGTGGCGAGAAACAAACCTTCGCCGCCGAAGAACATGGACTTTAGATTGCCGGCCCGCTCGATGGAATAATCTATGCCGCTCGTGAAGGCGACGATGCAGCCGGTGTCCACGCGAATTGTCTGACCGTTCAAATCCATAGGAACGACGGTTCCGCCGGCGTGTACAAACGCCATTCCATCGCCCTCCAGCTTCTGAAGGATGAAGCCCTCGCCGCCGAAGAAGCCGGTCCCGAGTCGCTTGGTGAAAGCGATGCTGACCTTGGTGCCTTTGGCTGCACAGAGGAAGGCGTCTTTCTGGCATAAAAGCGTGCCTCCGTGCTTTTGCATATCGATCGGGATGATCTGGCCTGGATAAGGGGCTGCGAACGAGACGCGTTTCTTGCCGGAGCCGCTGTTGGTGAAATGCGTCATAAAAATCGATTCGCCTGTCAGCACTCGTTTGCCGGCGCTGAGCAGCTTGCCCATGATTCCTTCGCCGGGGACGGAGCCATCGCCCATTTTGGCTTCGAATGTAATCCCATCGTGCATGTAATTCATCGCTCCGGCCTCGGCAACGACCGTTTCGCCCGGATCCAACTCGATCTCAACGATCTGCATATCGTTCCCAAGAATCTCATAATCGACTTCGTGACACTGCATAACTATCCCTTTCAACTTGCTAAATTCTTGATATTTCGCACCAAGTCTGTGCTGTCATCAGCATACTATCTTACATATTGGCTTTAGAAGCAAGCGCAATTCGCCCCATCAGCAGGACGGATACACTGTTGCTGACAACAAAAAACCGGAGATTTTCTAAAGAGGATTCTGAACAGCTTTTTAGAGAGGATGGAGGACAAACGAATATCGGTTCAATAACTGAGTATTGATTATTAATAACCGATCAAGCCTTATGAGTTTATGCTATTGCCGGATCGAGTATTTCTTCTGCTTCGGATTCGCTATTGTCCTGTTCGCCGGGCTTGAAGGGCAGCGGTTCGCCGAACTGAACGGCAACCCGGCGTATAAAGCTATTGACATTATCCACCCGGCAGACATAGCCCGAACGCGTGAAGTTGGCCATATCGAATGAATCATCGGGGCCGTATCGCGGCACGCTGAAACGGGCGGTTATATGCTGCCCCGGATAGGGACAGCCATCCTGTGCATAACAGGTAAATGCCGCCCCCTTGCTGCAAACATCAACCATTTGCCCCTGTGAGAGAGCATGGTCGGCATTCTCGGCGAACCAGATGGGCCAATAATAACGCAGTCTTTGCTCTGTTCTTCGATCGCTATTTTCGTCCATTGTAAATATCCTCAAATCTCTTACTCTTACCTGCGAATCGACTGATTTATAGGCCGACTTTACAGGGCGCTGCCGGGAAAATCACAGCCTATCGGATTGATAAGGAGATTCATTGCGTTTTTCGTCTGCTATTGTGGAAAAATTGCTTTAAAGCTTTTTCTGATTTTTTTCTTCATTCGGCGGAGATACTCCTATAATCATACGCTGAAGCGCAAAAAGCAGATTTTTCTCGACACATTTTGAAGCTGAAGCGCAAACTATATTATGACCAATGTTGGCCCATCGATGGTTTCGTCTGCTGATTAAGGCTGTGCATGGACAAGAATACAGAACGAGAAATTGCAAAGGGTTTGCAGGAAGGCAATCGCCGGGCCTGGCTGCAACTGTACGAAGCGTACGCCGAACCTGTCTGGCGGAATATCTCCCGGCTTGTCGGAGGCGACCCGACGACTGTCGCCGACCTCGTGCAGGAGACGTTTCTCGCCGCAGCGCGCTCCGCACAGAATTTCAGGCCTGACCGCGGAACGCTCTGGGTATGGTTGTGGACAATCGCCAGGCGCCAGGTAGCTCTTTACTATCGCAAACAGAAGCCAAACATCGCGCTCAACCAGGCGCAGCAATGGTGGGCCGGCCTGGACGGCGAGAAATTCGATTGGATCGATGCCAAAACGGATATGCCGCCGGATATTCTCGAATCGCAGGAGTTGACTGTGCTGGTCAGGTTAGCCTTGAGGGAATTGCCGGGCGATTATCAGACCCTGCTGCTGGCCAAGTATGTCGATAACCAGCCGAGCGAGCAGATCGCCGGGCAGATGGATTGCTCGGAAGTTGCGGTTCGCTCGAAGCTGGCGCGAGCAAGAAAAGCCTTCCGGAAGGCTTTCAAAAGGACAATTCGTTCAACGCCAAAGAAGCGTGAGGTGTCAATATGACGGCACAAAATGATAAACAGATTGATAAACGAATATCGTCATTGCTGTCCGCTGTCGATCACGGGGCTAATGAGCCGGACAGGCAGTTCCTGGATAAGCTTCGGGAGCGATCAACGGCAGAATTCCTGGCCCATTCGACAGACAGCAATCAACAATCAGAAAAAACAATCCCCATTTCAACGTGGAGAATAATCATGAAAAGTAGAATAACAAAATTAGCCGCTGCGGTGGTGATCATCACCGCGATAATGCTGGGAATGTACGCCCTGACCGGTTCGGTCGATGGAACGTCGATTACAATGGCCCAGGTCAGACAAGCTATGGAAAATATCGACTGGATACAAATAGTCAGCAGGGCCGAGGAGGAGAGTATGTCGCTTTGGTATTCGTTCGCCTCGAAGGTCCAAATCGTGTGTCATAGTAAGGGCAGAATCCTTTATCGGGATTTCAAAGCCGGCAAGGAGCTTGTCTGGAATCCGGGCAGTGAGTACATCTACGAATCTTCCATTGATGAGGGAAGAGAATTTGCCGGCGGCGTAAGCAACATCTTTGAAGGAATCACCAAAGCCTTTAATTCCTTAGAGGCTAAAGGCGATTATAAGGTTACCAAAGAGCTCGGAACTTACCAGGGCCAAGAAGTCGAGATATGGACGGCTCGCCGCGTAAAAGGAAAACCCGGCCCGACACATACAGAGAGATTCACAGTGTACATTGATGTCGACAAGAAGCTCCCTGTCGCTGCCACAGATGTGAAAGGGGCGGACGGAGATATCCAGCTTACGACCGACGTTGAGCTCAAGTATCTCAAAACCGGCCCGGCGGATATCTACGAGGCAGGCGCCCCCAGGTCCGCGCAGATTAAGCCTTCTCCAGAGCAGTAATCTTCGGAGAACGGAAAGCACGTAAAAGGACCCTCGGTCTAACATCCGGGGGTCTTTCTTTTGTGTGCCGAGCATGTTCGGCAACTTGGAGGTGAAAGTCCTCTACACAACCT
>CBDVBU010000272.1:0-5534 GCA_965372295.1 uncultured Phycisphaerae bacterium | reverse complement strand
AACAACCTGCCGGCGTCTGTGCCGAGATATTCAGATTCGTTACATCCCATATAGCCGAAGCCATCTGGCAGGCGACGAATCGGCGCCAGATAAGATTATAGAGCTTATATTGCTCGTCGGATAGAAACGGCTTGATATCGTCCGGCGTAAGATCGACGTCGGTCGGGCGGATAGCTTCGTGTGCCTGCTGGGCGTTTTTCCTGGAAGCGTAAAACTTGACTTCCTTGGGCATGTAATCCGGGCCGAGGTGTGCGTCAATGTACTTTCGAACCTCCTTGATAGCTTCACCCGAAAGATGTGTGCTGTCGGTTCTCATATACGTGATAAGGCCCAGAGAACCCATCGAGCCCAGGTCTATGCCCTCGTACAACTGCTGGGCGACGCGCATGGTTCTCTTTGTAGCAAAGCCCAAACGATTCGCCGCCGCCTGCTGGAGGGTGGACGTGATAAATGGCGATGAGGGACGGGAAACAGATTGTTTGGTTTTCAAATCGGCGAGCTTGAACTGAGCCTGTTTTAACGCATTGAAGATAGGCTCGGCCTGTTCTTTGCCGGACGCCTTGAATTCCTTGTCGTCGATCTTGTAAAGTTCGGCTTTGAATGCGTTATGCTTCGTGAGCCATCTACTTTGTTCTGCCAGAGTGGGCGGCTTGTCCTTCTCGGACTTAGTCTGCATAAAATCGAGCCACTCTTGGCTGTAGTCGTTCTGCAAATCAGCCGTGAAAACGGCGGGAATCAGCCAGTATTCCTGTGGCTCGAACCGGCGAATCTCTTTTTCCTTTTCGACGATAATTTTAACCGCAATCGACTGAACGCGGCCGGCCGAAAGGCCGCGGGTAACCTTCTTCCACAGCAGCGGACTGATCTGGTAACCGACAATCCTGTCAAGAATTCGCCGGGCCTGCTGGGCCATAACCTTGTCCATATCGAGCTTGCCCGGCTCGGCAAAAGCCTGCCGGATCGTATCCTTGGTGATCGCGTTGAAGATGACACGGTAGGTCTTCTCCTTCGGGACGCCGAGTAATTGCGCCAGATGCCAAGCAATCGCCTCGCCTTCACGGTCAAGGTCGGTTGCGAGATACAGCTCGTCACAGTGCTTAACCGCTGCTTTCAGTGCTGTTACGGTGCGTTTCTTGCCGGGCATGATGTCGTAGGTCGGCTCGAAGTCGTTTTCTATATCGACGTTGAGGCCCTTTGAAGGCAGGTCGCGTACGTGCCCCATCGAGGCCTGTACCTCGAAATCCGGGCCAAGATACTTGTGTATAGTTTTCGCCTTAGCGGGCGATTCGACTATTACCAGAGATTTTTTAGAACTTGTTTTTGCCATAAATAGTTTACCTATAAGTATTTAGCCCTGGGTTTTACCCGGGGTTTGCCGTTTCAAGGAGGACAAACCTTTTTATTCATAAATCCCTCATCGGCTATTTAGACAACAAAATTTAGAATTGGACAAATACCGGCAGGCTTTTGAAATGTCAAGAGAAAACGTAGATTACAGGTCGGTTTTCAGAAGATTATCAAGCAGCGGTTTGAGCTTTCTGATGGCGTTGCCACGGTGCGAGATGGCGTTTTTTTCTTCGCCGGTCAACTGTGCGATGGTTTTATTCAGATGCGGCACGAAAAAAATTGGATCGTAGCCAAAGCCGTTCTGCCCGATTTCCCTGTCGGTTATCAGACCTTCCAGTGTTCCTTCGGTCTCAAGGAGGATTCGCCCGGGGCCTGCCAGGCACAGGTGGCAGATAAATCTCGCCGTGCGTTTGTCTTTAGAGACGTCTTTAAGAAGCTCCAGCGTTTTTGCGATATTTCGATGGTCGATCAGCGTTCTATCGGCATCTTTGGGTTTTTCGCCGGAGAACCGCGCGGATTTTACGCCGGGGGCGCCGCCGAGCGCATCAACGACCAGCCCAGAATCGTCGGCAAGGGTCCAGAGACCGGTGGCTGTTGCGTAGCCGGCGGCTTTTTTACGGGCGTTCTCGGCGAAAGTTAAGCCGTCTTCCTCGATCTCGGCAATCGGGGGCAGGTCTGCAAGGCCCAGCCACCGAACGTCGGCCTCAAGCATCGCCCTTATCTCGACAATCTTGCCCGGATTACCGGTTGCAACCAGAATTTCCTTTATTTCAGACATACACGGCAATGATACATATCAAAAACCAAAACGCAATAAGCAAAATGAAACGTTGTACTTGTTTAGCCAAGGAAAAACCATCCCCATCCCGATGCACGACAATCGGGATGAGGCTGCCACTCGATAGGATTGATGGAAAACGGGTGGCAGCCTCAAAGCCGCAGGCTTTGGGGATGGTCGCAAACGAAGGGATCTCGCCGGTGGTAATGTAGATTCTTCGCTTCGCTCAGCCTTGGAGGCTCCTTTCGGAGAATGCCTAAAAAAATGGCGTTTTGGTATTTGATTTTTGATATTTGAATATTCTTGTATTATAATAGTATATTTTAATACCAGGCCAAGAAGGCGACTAATATCTGGAGCGAAAAATGGATAATGGCAAAATTATTGCTGAAGGTATCACTTTCGACGATGTTCTGCTGGTCCCGGCCAAGAGCGATTTCGTGCCGAGCCAGGCGGACACCCGCACGCAGTTGACCGACAATATCACTATTAATATCCCGATTATCTCGGCGGCGATGGATACCGTTACCGAGGCGGCCCTGGCCATCGCGCTGGCACAGGAAGGCGGGATCGGCATCATTCATAAGAACCTCTCCGTTGAGGAACAAAAGCGAGAGGTAGCCAAGGTCAAGCGTTCGGAGAACGGCGTGATTATCGATCCCGTGACATTATCGCCCGATGAACCGGTCAGAAGGGCACAGGAGCTTATGAGCGAGCAGAATGTCTCCGGCATCCCAATCGTTGACGGCAAAAAACTCGTCGGCATTCTTACTCGCCGGGATTTGAAATTTCTCAAAGACTACGATGCTGAGATAAGCTCTGTCATGGTCAAAAATAACCTGGTGACAGGCCCGGCGGATACCACCCTCGAACAGGCCAAGGAAATCCTTCAAAAGCACAAAGTCGAAAAACTCCTGTTGGTCAACGGCAAAGGCGAGCTGGCCGGCCTGATTACTATGAGGGACATCGACCGCGTCCAGCAATACCCCATATCAGCCAGAGATCAGCGGGGCAGGCTCCGCGTTGGTGCCGCAGTCAGCGTCCTCGATTACGAGCGAATCGAGGCCCTGATAGCAGCGGATGCCGATATACTCGTGGTCGATACGGCTCACGGCCATTCCCAGAACGTTATCGATACGGTAAAGAAGATCAAAGCCAATTACGACATAGACGTGATCGCGGGCAATATCGCGACCTCCGAAGCGGCGGCGGATTTAATTGCCGCCGGTGCAAACGCTCTTAAAATCGGTATCGGTCCCGGCGCGATTTGCACCACCAGAATCATATCCGGCGTCGGAGTGCCGCAGGTCTCGGCGATAATGAACTGTGCAAAGGTAGCACAAAAGCACAACATCCCGGTCATAGCCGACGGCGGCGTCCGGCAGTCGGGAGATATCGCCAAGGCAATCGCCGCCGGGGCTTCGAGCGTAATGATAGGCTCGCTTTTCGCAGGCCTGAAAGAAAGCCCGGGCCAGTTGGTCATCTACAAGGGCAGACAATTCAAGGAATACAGGGGCATGGGCTCTTTGGGCGCGATGGTCAAAGGCTCGGCCGAACGTTACGGCCAGAGCAGCTCGACCGAGGCGAGCAAACTCGTGCCGGAAGGCGTCGAAGGCCGGGTGCCCTACCGCGGGACGTTAGGCGATTTCGTCTATCAATTAGTCGGCGGCCTGCGGGCCGGAATGGGCTATTGCGGAGCAAACAATATTGAAGAGTTGAAAAAGAAAAGCCGATTCGTAAGGATTAGCGCCGCCTCAGTACACGAGTCCCACCCCCACGATATCCAGATAACCAAAGAAGCACCAAACTACTCAGCAAGCCTGCCGTTTGAGGATTAACGCGGATTTTTCTGGCCACAGAGAATACCGAGCACACAGAGAAATAATCAATAATCAATTATCATTAATCAATCGTGGGTTTCCCACCATAGCTTCGGATAATCCTGCCCCTCAAGAATCCACCAGATGTCCTCGGTGCCGTTGGCCGTCTCGTCCACGAAGTCCCAGCCGGCTTCGAGGAAGGTAGTGGCGGTTTGCATTTCGGGGGTGGTTTTACCGATGCCCCCGTCACTGGTTGTCTGGCCTGAGGTCTCTTTATCCCAGAAACTTGAGGTGATGCTGACATTCTCATGGTTGTAGCCCACAAGACCGCCAATTTTCTCACTGCCAATGACTGCGCCAGTGCTGTAGCTTGTGGCCACGTTGCCAAAGTTGGAGGCTACGAGTCCACCTACATACTTATCGCCAGTAACCGCGCCAGTGCTGTAACAGTTGGCGAGCATCCCTTCATTGCGGCCCACGAGGCCACCGACATTGTGCTCTCCCGTGACTGTGCCGGTGCTGTAGCTTGTGGCTACGCTGCCGTAGTTGGAGGCTACGAGTCCTCCATAGTAGCCTCCACTCCCGCTAATCATGGCCGTGCTGTAGCTTGTGGTTATGCTCCCGTAATTGGAGGCCACGAGGCCACCAACGCTTACAATTCCTGTGATCCTGCCGGTGGTGTAGCAATTCGTGACAGTGCCACCTGAATTAAAGCCCACCAGCCCACCAACCTGAACTGATTATGTTCACATCCACTACCCCACAGTCTTTAACCGTGGCTCCAGTTCCAAGAGCACCGAACACACCGAGATAGTCGTTACCTTCAATCATCAGATGCGAAATTGTATGGCCGTTACCGTCAAAAACACTACGACATGGGAAATCGTAGCTGCCAATCGGATAAAAATTACAATCCGTCATGTCCTGATCATCGATAAGTTTGAAGTGAGAATCCATCAGCCGGGGATTGTGACCAATGGCGTTTAGTTCCTCTACCGTTGAGATAAGATATGGATCGTTTGGCTCGCCCGTACCTCCGGCGAAGACGGGTAGGCCAAACTCAGGCGAGACTTGCCAGAAGAGAACAGGATAACCGCCCCCTTCGGGCTCAGCCCAGATATCGTGTGGCCCGTCTGGTTGACCTATGAAATCCCATCCTGCGGCCATAAACGCATTGGGATCTTGCATTTCGACTGTGGTCAAACCCGTGCCACCAGCACTGCTTGATTGCGAGGAGGCTTCCATGTCCCAGAAACTTGAGGTGATGTCGTCTCCCTCCCATGACAAGATGTAGAAGCCAACAAGCCCGCCGACATCTTCATTTCCTGTCACCGTACTGGTGCTGTAACTTGCGGTGATCTTGCCATTCGCTGCCCCCTTCATCGAATCCGAGGATCCCACGTACACATTAGCGCCCACCAAGCCCCCTACTCTTGAACCACCATTGACTGCACCTGTGCTATAGCTTGCAGAGATATTGCCCTCGATGTATGGCATGAACGTTATCAACAAATAGTTTGCCCCCACAAGCCCGCCGACATCCGAAACGCCATCCATCCGGCAGGTGCTATGGCTAGTGGTGATGCTGC
>CBDVBU010000271.1:0-5569 GCA_965372295.1 uncultured Phycisphaerae bacterium | reverse complement strand
ATCACGCTTAGGAATGGACGCCGATAATCAGGATGTTCTACATGACAAGTAGCAGGAAGCTATAAGTCTAAGGGAGCAGTTCTTATCTTTTCATGGAGGAAAAATTCATGTTGGCATCAGAGAACCAGCCGAAAGGCAAACTGCATTCGTGTTTGACTATCGATGTTGAGGATTGGTTTCACATTTTGGACAGCCCTGCCGTGCCGGGCATCGAGCATTGGGCTTCTCTCGAATCTCGGATCGAGAGAAATCTCGAAGAGTTGTTGGCTGTACTCGACTCCTTTTCGGTGAAAGTCACTTTCTTCTGGTTAGGGTGGCTTGCCGAGCGGCATAAGAATTTGGTATGTATGTGCAGAGACTCCGGCCATGAAATAGCCAGCCACGGCTACGCGCACGTTCTGGCGTATGAAGTCGGACCAGACGCTTTTCGAGATGATATTACACTGGCCAGGGATATTTTGGAAAATACAATCGGAGACCAAATCAGAGGCTTCCGAGCACCCGGTTTTGGCATTACAAAGAAGGCGCCATGGGCCTTCGATGTGATTAAGGAATCGGGCTATCAATACGACTCAAGTGTATTTCCCGCTTCACGGGGACACGGTGGGATTGCGGATTCACCTCTGGGACCTTACTTTATCGAGACTCGGAGCGGACACCTGCTCGAGATTCCAATGTCCATTGTCGAGATATTCGGTCACAGGACAAGTTTATTTGGTGGCGGGTACTTAAGGTTAGCCAACAAACTGATGATTAAGTGGGGAATAGACAAATTGCAAACAGCAGGTCGGCCGTTAATTATCTATGTTCATCCTCGCGAGATAGATCCGGCCCACCCTCATTTGCCGCTGAGCTTATTGAGGCAATTCAAATGTTACGTGAACCTCAGCAGCACATTGCCCAAGTTGAAATGGTTATGCAAAAACTATGCCTTATTCACCATGCTCGAGATGGTCGAGAATTACATAAGATCGTTCTATCTTGAGAGCAGGATGATTCCCGTCATGCATCTGCGAAACAATCGGGCTTCCGGTGAACTTTCGCCTGAATCCGAAGAACGCACTTACCCAGCCGATTCCGAAACGTTCCGTAACAGACTCCTGCTTGTAGAGAGAGCAATGGCAGACTTTCTCGGCCCGCTCAGCCCGGCGTTCTCCTCTGACACAGAATCCTCCGGCATTGAAGCCAATGCCAAATTCTAACGTGTGATAACCGGTATCCATCTGAAGAATTGTGCTTTAGATAACGTCAAGAAATCCAATATCTTAATTGGAGTAAAAAACATGGCTATGGACAACGTAATGATTAACGGCGAATCTGCAAAATAATACGCTTGACATGTGTATATATCTATCATATACTCAAAGTAGAATGGATGATATTGGAAAATTGTTGAAGTGTACGGGATTCGAGTGGGACCACGGGAATATTGAAAAAAACTGGATCAAACACAATGTCAGTCCTGTTGAATGTGAACAGGCGTTTTTCAATGAGCCACTGATTATTCTCGATGATCCTAAACACTCAGCCCTCGAGAAAAGATATGCAGCTTTCGGTCGTACAGATACTGGAAGATTGCTTGTGGCGATATTTACAAAGCGGAGCATGCTTCTGAGAGTTATTTCTGCAAGAGATATGAATCGCAGAGAAAGGAAGTTTTATGAAAAAAACCAATAGAAAACGCATACCCAAATTCAAGAGCGAAGATGAGGAGCGTGCATTTTGGGCTACACATTCACCTTTGGATTTTTTCGATGCAAGCAGTGCCAGGCAAGTAACACTTCCGAATTTAAAGCCATCAGTCAAAACAATTTCTATTAGACTGCCGGAGATGATGCTGGAACAGCTCAAGCTCCTTGCAAATAAAAGGGACGTGCCGTATCAATCCCTTGTAAAAATGTTCTTAGCCGAGAGAATAGAAGCTGAATTGAGGCCATCAACAAAATATTGAGGCATGTCTCGTTTATGGCACATTCAGTGTGCCGAGCGCACATTTTGGATTGCAAAGGATTTGTATATGGTAAGCAATGACAATTTTAAAAAAGCAATAGATCTAATCAGCAAATCCAAGTGTATCTTGATCACGACACATACGAAACCCGATGGCGATGCCTGCGGGTGCGTTACGGCGATGTGTGAGTCGCTGGAAGCTCTCGGCAAGAATGTCACGCCGCTGCTGCTTTCGGCGGCGCCGCAGTGGTATGAGTTTTTGTTCACCGAAAAGCCTGCCGTCCTCGGCGAAGATGTCCAGATCGACGATCTGACAGCAGGGCGGTTCGGTCAATTCGATCTGATTCTCATTGTCGATACCAACAGCCACAGCCAACTGGTGAAATTCAACGACTACCTCAAGCAAAACGACAAGCCGGTCATGGTCCTCGACCATCACGAAACATCCGACGGCCTCGGAGATGTGGAGCTGGTCGATTCCACTGCCGCTGCGACGGGTCTGATAGTGCTCGATTTGCTCAAATACGCAGGCTGGCCCATAACCGAGAAAATTGCAGAATCGCTTTTCATCGCATTGGCGACCGATACCGGCTGGTTCCAGTTCAGCAATACCGACAGCAGGGTCTATCGCGCCTGCGCCGAACTGATCGACTCCGGCATAAAACCGACGCAAATCTACGACCATTTGTATCTGAACTTCTCATACTCGCGCTTCAAACTAATGGCTGGGATACTCGGCAAACTCGAGTTGCATCTGGACGGCCGATATGCCGCCATGCAAGTAACACAGCAGGATTTCGAGCGGACAGGCGCCGCATACAGTGACACGGAGAACCTCATCAATGAATGTCACCGTATCGGCACGGTCAAGGCTTCGGCGTTGTTCATCGAGCTTAAAGACGGCCGGATCCGATGCTCGCTGCGAAGCAGGGGCCTCCTCGACGTCAGCAAAATCGCCGCCAAATTCGGCGGAGGAGGCCACACAATGGCCGCCGGAACCTTCCTGCCCGGCCCGCTCGAAAACGCAAAACAGCTTATTCTGGACGAGGTGACCAAAGCATTCTCATGCGAGCAAGCCGCCCTGTAGAAACCCTTCCGAGCCAGCTATTCCATGCCCCTTCGTCAGCCAAAGTGACCCAAGGATCGTCCACCCTGCACGAAAAACACATATCCGATTGAATATTCTGCCGTGCCCGTGCGTCCATATACACGAATATGTGCTTCTTGTTCAGGCAGCCTGCTCGTCTATTTAAGGTTAGGCTCGTAGTCCTTTTGATTAATCAAAAGGACTACGAGCCTAATGTCATTGGGAGATGAGGAAATGGGAATTTTTGGGGTTCTCTATAGAAAATGGTTGCTCAAGCTGGGGCAAATTGTATGATTTAATTTTGGATTCCGAAAGGCACTTGATTCAATCGCGGAGACATTGCCTTGTTTGATGTGACCGGAGACATAGAGAGCAGTGAAACTAAGCATCCGAATAGGCTGCTGGTTTTGGCAGTGCTTGCGGGAGTCATACTACTCATACAAGTACCCAAATTTCTGATAAGAAATGTTTATATCAAAAATTACAAAAGCACAGATGATTGGATGGTGTACGTCGTATTACCTGTGATAATTCTGACGCTCATGATTGGGTTTACCGTTGTACTTGTCGGCCTAATACCGAAGCTGGCGGCGTTCGACTGTAGATGGTTCCGCTGGTCTCGTCGGGAGTTTGTCGTATTCTTGTTTCTGCCGTTTGGCATTATCATGTCGGTTCTTATCGTACGCTTTTTGGGCTATCGATTCGGATTACCAGGCACAGAACCTGTCACTCGCTTCGAAAATGGATCATATGTATGCTACTATATACCTCTTTTTGTGTGGCTGATGATACGCATAAGTATCCTTGGTCCTGTTGCGGAAGAAATCTTCTGGCGGGGATATGTGCAGAGCACTCTAATGCGAATCTGTCATCCCGTCCTGGCTGTATTAAGCCAGGCAGCTCTCTTTGGATTAGTACATTTTCGACCTGCATTAGGCTTTCTGCAGGTATTTTTGTTTGGGCTAATTTTCGGGATATGGTGTTACCGGCGAAAGACCTTGCTGCCAGTTATTATAATGCATATTGCGTTCAATTCTTTTATGGTTCTCAACGAATGTCGTGACTGGCATGAGGCGCGCCAGATCAAAATAACTCATAACTACGTAGCTGAATTCATTCGATTATCCAAGCCTGCTGCTTATGATCCCAACGACGATGCGCGCGAGCATTATGCTAAGGCGAACCAATTGGTTGTGGAATTTCCCGAAGAACTCAAGGAAGTTCGTACAAGATACCCGACTCAATGGAACCAGGAAGAACGAATCCAGGCTGAGGCTTGGGTGAAATCCAACACCGAGGCTCTGAACCTTGTCGAGAAAGCCATTCAAAAGCCTTACTACTGGATTGAGTATGACCATGATGGTAAGATTATGATGTCGGTGTTGGCACGGGACATCGACAAGATGAGACACTTTGCCTTTTCATTGTGTATGCGTGCCATGTTGCAAACAACCCAAGGCCGGTACGAACAGGGCTTCAACGATGTTGAGGCATGCTATAAATTGGGGAGGCACTTGGCTCCCGGTAAAGACCTTCTGCCTCGGCTTGTCGCATACGCCGTTTGCGACTGCGCTGTTCAGACAACACGCATGATCCTGGCACATGAGGACATCAATCCAGTGCTACTGATCCGTCTCCAGAGGCAGTCCGAAGCATTTGCCGCGGATGATGACTCAGAATTCGATTTCACTCAAGAAAAGCTTATCGCTCTGGACATCGTCCAGCATTTTTTCACCGATGACGGCCAGGGCGGCGGGCACATACCACGATCCGCCTTCAAGAAACGGCGGTTACCTGGGGGCGAGTACGAGACTCTGGTCCCATTTCTGTCCTTTGATAACGAAACAGAGATCAACGCATGGAGAAGACTCCAAAGACGCAGCACGACAGCAGACGTAAACCGATACTACAATCTTTCCGAAAAAGCATGTCTTTTGTCACCTTGGCAGTATAACAGGAATGTCAATGGCATAAAAACCACAATTGAGAAGATCGAGGAAAGAAATCCTCTTATCAAGACTTTCTCGTCTGCAATTGATCGATTAGTGGAAATAGCAGCAAGATTCCGCGCTGATCTGGATGCCTTGATAGCAACTCTCGGCATACTTCGGTATAAAGCTGAGACACAACAGTACCCCGTGAGCTTATCGCAGCTTGTTGACACAGGTTATCTCAAAACCGTCCCCGATGATCCTTTCAGCGATGGATCTATAACCTACAGGCTCACAGATAAAAGCTTCATCCTGTACAGCTTCGGTGCCGACTTTGATGATGATGGAGGCACACCAAGCAAATGGGGCTACGGCGATAAGGGTGGCGACCAAGTCTTTTGGCCGGTTCAAAGACCCAACGAAGCTCCTGAGTTCTCTAACAAAGATCAGGAGCTATAAACCAATAGCTTACAACTTCAGTGGATTCGATATAGCTAAGGGCCGGGCAGTAGCCACTGGCGGCAGAATTCGGATAAGTCTTTCTGGTCGATTTTGTTATCGTCGATTAAATCTGCTGAGAGCGGATTTTCGTTTTTGTGCC
>CBDVBU010000270.1:0-5590 GCA_965372295.1 uncultured Phycisphaerae bacterium | reverse complement strand
GGGATGGCGGAGACATAAGAATAGGCAGTGTGCCTGGGATTGGTAGTGAGCCGCAGAATAGATTGGATTCGTTGCTGGTGACCGATGGCGTAGGAGGCGGACCAGGTCAGGATCCCGGGCCAAAAGGCAGGCCGTGCTTTCTTGCCGATACCCCCGTATGGGTAGATGGAACACTTGTGCAAATCTCAGAAGCGGCTACGGGGCAAATGGTTGGTACACCGAACAGTGTTTTGGCAATGGCCTGTTCGAATCAAATTGAGAAAATCGAAGAGCACGATGGAGCATTCGAATGCCGCGATGTAGTACTCGAAAATGGAAATTGCATCAGCGTTGTGGCTGCACACTGCTTCATGCTTGATTCCGGACGATGGATCGCAGCACCGGATTTGACAAGCGGCCTTAAACTCAAGTCGTTAAACGGCCCGGTTCGTATCGAGAGTGTTATCAAAAGGGCAATGCCTTTTATCGGCAAGGTGTACAATCTGAAGGTCAAAAATTCGGAGCAATATTTAGTGGGTAAAGATGGGGTTGTTGTGCGCGATTGGTAGCCATCTGTATTGATGGGATCCCATCGTTCGATTGCGTGATCGTATAGATATAGTCCCTGCATTGGTTTTTGAAAGGTGGCCTTGTGCTGCGGAGCATAAGGCCGCCTGTTTTACGGATGATTTGCAATTGGGGAGGGCGTTAGAACTCCCCGCTCCGCCAATACCGGGCTATTTTTCTTGCAAAGTCTGCAAACTTCTCTATACTCATACGATTTGATGGATTCCCATTTTGCGATTTTGTTGCAAAATGGGGTCCCGATAACCTGGTTCGGCACATTAGGGCCGGCCTAAACCGGAGCAACGATATGAATTTGGTCAAGTGGTTTCGTAAGAATAACAAGAAAGTAATGGCTGTCGTTGTAATATTCATAATGTTCAGCTTCATCGGGGGCGGCACATTATTACAGCAGCTTAGTAAAAGAAGAAGTGGAACGTTGGCCCGCTACGGAGAAAAAAATGAGATAACAGATTACGACTTATTGATGGCGCGCAGAGAGTTGCAAATCCTGGGCATGCTGCGGGCCGATGCTCTGCTGAGGTCACAGGATTTACATGGGATATTCCTGGGCGAACTGCTATTCTCCGACCAGAGAGCATCGGTGGCATTGATAAATCGACTCAAACAAACTATCAGAACAAACCAGTACGGAATCAGCGAAAAACAAATCAACGAAATATACAGGCGCCAGGTGCCGCCCCATATATACTGGCTGTTGCTGCAAAACGAGGCACAGCTCGCCGGGATCAGAATATCAAACGCCCAGGTGGGCGAACTGCTCGGAAGAGTAATTCCGCAACTATTCGAAGGTCAGACATATTCGCAACTAATCGGTGCGATAATCAGGCAGCAGCGAATCCCGGAGGAACAGGTACTCACAACATTAGGTAAATTGCTGGCAGTATTGCAATACTCCTCTACGATTTGCTCGAACGAAGATATGACCACCCGTCAGATAATGCAAGCGGCCAGCACCGAGGAAGAACGAGTAAACGTTGAGTTTGTCAAATTCGATTCGGCCGTCTTTGCCGAGAAGCAGGAACAGCCGGGCGAAGACAAAATCGCCGAGCATTTTGACAAATACAAGGCAATTGCCCCGGGTGCCGTAAGCGATGAAAATCCCCACGGTTTCGGTTACAAACTGCCGGACAGACTTCAGCTTGAATACATCGCTGTTAAACTCGACGAGGTTAAGACAATCGTAAAGCGGCCCACTCAGGACGAGCTGGGAGACTATTACAGCAAAAATAAAGAGCAGTTATTCACCGAGCAGGTGCCGTCCGATCCGAACGATCCCAACTCGCTGCCGGTGAAGAAAACCAAAAGCTATGGCGAGGTTGCGAACAGCATTTCACAGCAGCTTCTTAAGGACAAAATAAATTCCACGGCACAGAATATTCTTCAGGAGGCCAGGACGCTTACCGAAGCGGATATGGAAGATTTGGAGATAGAGTCCGCGGAAGTGACGACCGAGCAGCTCAAGGAAAAGGCGGGCGATTATAAAACCGCCGCCGAGCAATTGAGCGAAAAACACAAGATCAAGGTATATACCGGCCAGACAGGGCTGCTCAGCCCGATCGATATGCAGTCCGACGAGAATATGGCGACTCTGTTTTTACAGGGCTACGGGCAGAATCCGGTGAGGTTGAGCAAGGTCGTATTTGCCGTCGATGAACTGGCCGTAAGCGAACTCGGGCAGTTCGACGTGCCGAAGCCGAGGATGTTCGAGAATATCGGGCCGGTCAAGGACATGATGAGCAGATTCAGAAGCGACTCCGGGGGAATAATGGCGATCATGCGGGTAATTGACGCCCAGAAAGCTGCCGAGCCGGAAAGCGTCGATCAAACCTACAGCTTAAGCTCGCTCGAATTCGACCCGAACGAAGAAAAGGCCGGCGAAGATATTTATTCGGTGAAGGAGAAAGTCACCGAAGATTTGAAGAAACTCGCCGTGCTGGATGCCACAAAAAGCAAGACCGATGAATTCATCGCTCTGGCCAAAAAAGATGGCTGGACAAGTGCAATTAATAAATTCGAAGAGCTTTACGGGCAATTGCAAGAGCGCGATGAGAACGATCCCAACGCGTTCCGGCTGCAAAATTATCCGGACATGCGAAGAATATCAAAAGCGAATCTGGAGACCATCGCCTTGCAGGGCCAGGGCGATCCAATGACGTCGTTTTACCTGAACGAAAGCAAGGTAAATAAACAATTCGTAGATCAGCTTTATTCGCTCGTCCCGCCGGACAACGACACAGTCGAGTCACTGCCGCTGGTCATGGAATTCAAGCCGGATCTGAGTTATTACGTTATCAAAGATATTTCGGTCAAACGCCTCTTCAAAGAGGACTACGAAAAAATGAAGGCGACTCGATTATTCCGAGAAGACTACATTCAGTCGCAGAGCCTGGCGGTGATTCATTTCAATCCCGAGAACATACTCAAACGCATGAACTTCAAGTCAGCCGGCTCCGAAGAAGAAACCGCGGACGCCAATACTCCGACCGAATCGGAGGCTGCATCATAATGGCGCCGCGTTCGAGAGAAGGCCACATAATGTTTTTGCTCATTGTCGGACTAATGGGCTGGCTCGTACCGGGAGCGGGACATTTAGTTATCAAAGAAAAGAAGCATGCGATTATCATTTTCGCAGCCATTGTCCTAACTTTCGCTACAGGTTTATATATCGGCTCGATCGGGATTATCAATCCCGTCGGAGCAAAGCCCTGGTACGTCGCACAGCTTATGAACTCCCCGGCAGTGGCGGCCCTTGGCCAACTGACCAGAACGGGAGATTATCCCGTTTACGGCAGGCCGAACGAAATCGGACAGATATACACGAGCATCGCCGGGCTGCTTAACCTTTTGTGCATTGTAAACGCCGTTTACTGGGCCCATCTGCGCAGAACCGGGGCCGTTGGAGAATAAAATGCCGATGACAGCAGCTTTTGTATTGGCCACCTTTACCACGCCGGAAAATATCGGCGTAACCCCGAATTCCATGCTGTGGCTGCTGCCGTTGGTAGCTGCGATATCCGTCGTATATAAAACTACAAAGCTGCCGAAAATAAGATTCGCCAATTTCCTGAAAGAATCGGTCATTTTGTTCGGCTCCATCGTCGTTTTCATGGCTATTACCGCCCTGGTCCTGGTCGCTTTCGCATGGCTGGTCACGGAATAATCGCCCCCGGCCCAACAACTCAAATATCCGATAATAGTATTTCTTTTTCATATTAATCCCACCTCCTCGGATAAAATCCTTGACAGGGAGCCGGAGGATTTGGTATAAGTAAGAGTGTTTAAGCTCGTGCTCGCATTGGTGCATAAGCGTGGTTTCCGGTCAACCGGCAGGTAATTTGCTGAGAAAATATCGAGCGAGCACCAGAATTGTAGCGAAAAACCTGCTAAAATAGAGGTGTAAACAAGAATCCACGAAACCACGCGGGTATTTTGCGCCTCGCATTTGTGATTATTTGAATTTCATTCAACAGCTCATACCGGGCTTTGGAAGAAAGGAGGTGGTGTCAAATTATCAATAATTGTCCCGGAGATGCACAAAATTTAGTAAAGATGTCCGTTTTATCAGTCGTTGTACTGAAAATAAGAGGTGTTTTGGTGCGTAGCCAAAGCACGGTAATCTTATCTCTCTTTGAAAAAGGAGTATGATTATGTGTAGAAGATTGGTTTTTTTGATTTCTTTTGTTTTTGTACTGGGCCTGTTTCTGACGACCGCGGCCCAGGCGGAACTCATGGGTTGGTGGAAGCTCGATGAGGGCTCCGGCAGCGTCGCCTATGACACAAGCGGCAATGGTCGCGACGGTACCTTGAACGGTGACCCGCAGTGGGTCGCCGGGTGGCTCGGCGGCGCGCTGGATTTTGACGGTGACGACCACGTGGACACCGGTTACACAGATGACCTGGCTAATTGGACCATCGCCGCCTGGGTCAAGAGCCCCGCCGCTCCTTCGGGAGACGCACCGAGCGGGCCTGTCCACAAGGAGAATAATTACCAGTTTAACTGGAACCATGGCGACGCGACGTTCCGGGGAGCAGCAGCCATGAACGTCGGAGGAACATGGTATGCCGCCAAATACGAGCCATTAGAGGCCGACACATGGTATCACCTTGCTGCGACTTATGACGGAGAGAATCTCATTGCGTATAGAGATGGTGTCCTGATCACGGACAACAGCGCTCCGTCAGGAACTCCAAATGGCGATAGCAACACCTTGAAACTGGCGAGACATGCAGCGGCAGCACAGTTTTTCACCGGCATAGTCGATGATGCGCGCGTTTACGACGAGGCTCTAACGGAGGCGGATATTAAAACCATTATGTTCGGCACAGGCATTCCAACCGCCATTTCTCCCACTCCGGCCGACGGCGCCATACATGCAGATACGTGGGTGACGCTAAGTTGGCGTCCGGGAGATTTTGCGGTCTCGCACGATGTGTACATGGGGGAGAATTTCGACGATGTCAACAACGGCACCGGCGATACGTTCCGAGGCAACCAGGAAGCGGCGTACTATGTAGCCGGCTTTCCCGGATATGCTTTTCCTGATGGTCTTGTTAATGGCACGACATACTACTGGCGAATCGATGAGGTCAATGAAGCCGAGCCGAACAGCCCGTGGAAAGGTGATGTCTGGAGCTTCTCGGTTCCACCAAAGACTGCGTATTTCCCCGATCCTGTTGAAGGTGCCGAATTTATCGACCTGAATGTGACGCTTAGCTGGACGGCAGGTTTCGGTGCAAAATTACACTATGTAGTCTTCGGCGAAGATTTTGACGAAGTGAACGACGCTGCCATGGGTGTTCCTGCTGGTACTACGGATTACGCTCCCGGCCCACTAAAATTAGCTAAGACCTACTACTGGCGCGTCGATGAGTTCGATGGCGCCGAGACACATAAAGGCGAAGTCTGGAGTTTCACTACCGAGGGCGCGGTCAGCGGCCCGAATCCGGCCGATGGTGCTGTGGACGTGAAGCCATCGGTGGTTCTTGGCTGGGATGCGGGAGCAGTCGCCGCTTCGCACGAGGT
>CBDVBU010000269.1:0-5625 GCA_965372295.1 uncultured Phycisphaerae bacterium | reverse complement strand
TCGATGATGCCCGCATTTACAACCGGACGCTGAGCGAGGAGGAGATTCAAGTCGTCATGTTGGGAGGCGGAGCGGGATTTCCGCTCGCGATGCGCCCGGATCCGGAAGACGAAGCCATGCTTGAAGCAACATGGGTGACCCTTTCCTGGCGGCCGGGAAGTTTCGCAGTCTCGCACGATGTGTACTTCGGAACCAGCTTCGACGACGTCAACGAGGGCGCCGAGGGGACTTATTTTGGAAACACGTCAGTCACTTTCCAGGCGATTGGCTTCCCCGGCTTCCCTGCTCCGGACGGTCTCCTGCCGGGTACAACCTATTACTGGCGGATCGACGAGGTCAATGATGCGAATGCAGCCAGCCCCTGGAAAGGCAATGTCTGGAGTTTTTCTATTCAGCCTAATACTGCCTTTAATCCTGATCCGGCTAACGGCGCTGAGTTTGTAGACCCGAATGCGACCTTTACATGGGCGCCAGGTTTCGGCGCCAAGCTGCACACCGTTTATATGGGCACCAATTTCGACGATGTAAACGATGCCGCAGGCGGCACGCCTTTGGGAACCGCCAGCTATAGTCCGGGTACGCTGGAATCGGAGAAGGTTTATTACTGGCGGGTCGATGAGTTCGACGGCATCAGCGCGTACAAAGGCGATGTCTGGAGTTTTACGACACCGGGCGCCGTGGGCAATCCACAGCCGGCTAATGGCGCGGTGGATGTGCAGATGATCACAACGCTAAGCTGGACGCCGGCGGACAATGCCGCCTCGCACGAACTATACTTCGGCGTCGATGCGGATGCCGTCAAGAACGCTACTACAACCTCACCCGAGTATATAGGCCCAAGGGCGCTTGGCGCCGAGAGCTATGATCCCGGACGGCTTGCCTGGGACAGCAGTCACTACTGGCGCGTTGATGAGGTCTATCCGGATGGTACGGTCAAAGGTCCGGTCTGGAGCTTTGCGACGGGTGATTTCTTTGTCATAGACGATTTCGAGATCTACGATGCCAACGACAATCAGATATGGTACGCCTGGCACGATGGGCTTGGCTATGGCACACCCGGAGTTGATCCTTACTTCGCCGGTAACGGCACCGGCGCTGCTGTCGGCGATGAAACCACTGCCTCTTATACCGAGGAGACTATCGTCCATGGCGGCAATCAGTCGATGCCAATTTCCTACGACAACAACAAACAGGGCTACGCCTACTATTCAGAGGTGGAGCATACGTTGACAGACCCGCGAGACTGGACAGAGGAAGGCGTTACGAAGCTGTCATTGTGGTTCCACGGTGCTTCTGGTAATGAAGCCGAGCGGATGTTTGTCGCTCTAAACGGCAGCGCGGTTGTCTATCATGACGATCCCGCTGTAACGCAGATGACCGGATGGAAGGAGTGGATAATCGACCTGCAGGCCTTTGCAGACCAGGGCGTAAACCTTGCCGATGTCAATACGATTGCCATTGGCTTCGGTACTAAGAACAACCCGGCTGCTGGTGGTGCAGGTAAAATGTACTTCGATGATATTAGGCTATATCGGTAAGTTCTATAGAAGCTAATTGAAGCAGCAAGTAAGCGCGTTTCTGATACGGCTGCTGTGTACTATTTCGGGGCTTGCACCGATTGATTTCGGTGTGAGTCCCTTTTTCATTGCCGGGTGGGGATACTGCAGGCGCCAGGGGTGAGTCTTCGATATCGAATGCCAAGCACAGAAGGCCGACGTGCTCGCAAAATGGGGGTGATTATAGGACACCAAAAAAAATGCGGAAAATAGTTTGAAGAAAATGGCCCCTCGGAGTGTATATTGTTATGACAACGACGTCAGAGAATGTGTTTGAACTGAGATGTTCTTTTTTGGGAGCCTTGGAGAGTGCCGAGCGTGTGCCAGGAAGAAACAATAGTTTTGCAGCGTTGCCAGCGGGGCTCACCGGAAGCTTTCGAAGTTCTCGTAAACAAATATATGAAAGACGCGTATTTTATTGCATTAGGCCTTGTGGGTAATCGCGAAGATGCGATGGACCTTTCACAGGAGGCCTTCGTTCGAGCATATCGGCATATCAAAGACGTCAAGCCCGGCCGGAAGTTCTTTCCCTGGTTCTATCAAATACTGAAAAACCTGTGCATTAGCCATCTAAGAAAACGACGGTACCGGCGGGCCAGCTCTCTCAATTCGGAGAACTGCCCGGAAGTGGCCTCCACGGACGATTGCTTTTTGCCCGAAGTGGTGGCGAGAAGAAACGAGATAAAAGACAAAGTCTGGCAGGCAATCGGAAAGCTGGACGAAAAACATCGTGAGGTGATTATATTGCGACACTTTAAAAACATGTCATACGACCAGATCGCCGAGGCCCTGTTTTGCAACAAGGGCACAGTGACGAGCAGGTTGTACTACGCCCGCAAGAGAATTGAAGAATTATTAAGCACGGGAAAAGGAGGTTTTACCCATGACATGCCATGATTATAAAGACCTGTTAATGGGCTACCTGGACAACGAACTGAGCGACGAGCAGAGAAATCGGTTCGAAGAGCATTTGGCCGGGTGCCCCGAATGTGCCGGCGAGCTTAAAGAGTTCCAGAAACTCAAAGCAATAACCGACGAGGTGACCCTGGTCGAACCCGAGGATCGAATATGGCAGGACTACTGGAACGGGATCTATAACCGTATCGAGCGCAACGTCGGGTGGATAATATTTTCAGTAGCCGCCATCCTTTTGACGATTTACGGCGGATTCAAGCTTATAGAGAAAATCGTCACGGACGCCACTGTTGGAATGCTCTTGAAGCTCGGCCTGCTTGCACTTATAGTAGGGCTGGCGATATTGTTTGTCTCGGTGTTGCGAGAAAGAATGTATTTCTGGAGTAAAGACCGGTACAGGAATGTAAGGAGATAAAGCAATGCTTTTATCAACAACGGATACGATTACGGGAAAGAAAATCATAAAGCAGTTGGGACTCGCCAAAGGCAATACAATTCGCGCCCGGCACATTGGCAGGGACATCATGGCGATAATTCGTCACATGATCGGCGGCGAAATAACCGATTATACCAAGATGATGGCGGAATCCCGCGAACAGGCTATCGACAGGATGGTAGAAGATGCTCAAAAACTCGGCGCCAATGCTATTGTGCACATGAGTTTTTCAACGCAGATGGTAATGGGAGGAGCATCGGAGATTTTAGCTTACGGCACGGCTGTGGTAGTAGAATGAATTTTTAGGTCAGCAATTGCAGTTTTTCCTGGTTCTTACGAAAGGAGACCAAATGGATGCGATAAAAGATTTTTTGAAGCCGGAGTTGATATGGTTCCTGGTAGGACTTGTACTGCTGGTTTTTGAGTTCATCATGCCGGGACTGATTATCGGCTTCTTCGGCGCAGGCGCCTGGATCGTCGCGATTATCTGCCTTTTAAGCGCTTATGTCACCGGCTCGATAAACGCCCAGTTAATCATATTCATTATTGCTTCGGTGCTGTCGCTGTTGTTGCTTCGGAAATGGCTCAAGGGGATATTTATCGGGCATGTCAAGTCAAAACAGGACATGACCGAAGACCTTAAAGAGTTCATTGGCGAACGAGTGGTTGTCAAAAAGAAAATTACGCCGAAGGCCGGCGGCAAAGTCGAACTTCACGGCACAAACTGGGAAGCTGAAGCGGATGAAGAAATCGCAGAGGGAACCGTAGTTGAGATTATCGCAAAAGACAACCTGACCCTGAAGGTCAAAGTAGTGTGAAGACCAGAATTGAACGACCAGTCGTTAGTAGCAGTTAAAATAACAGAAAGAACAAAATACAAACTATTTAATTAAGAAAGGAGATCACCATGTTAGCAGCATTACCGGCAGGAGCTGTTTTAACAATCATTCTTGTAGGAATACTTCTCTTCGCGTTGATCATTTTCTTCAAGACCATAAGGATTGTGCCGCAGAAACAGGCATCCATCATCGAGCGGCTCGGCAAGTATTCGAAAACGCTCGAGGCGGGATTCCACATACTAACGCCGTTTTTTGACAGGGTTGCATACAAACACACGTTAAAGGAACAAGCGATCGATGTTCCGCCGCAGTCGTGTATCACCAAGGACAACATCGCGGTCGAAGTCGATGGTATCCTGTACATGCAGGTAGTCGATCCCAAGAAAGCCTCTTACGGTATCAATAATTACCAGTTCGCGGCTGCACAATTGGCCCAGACGACTATGAGAAGCGTCATGGGTAAGCTCGAGTTGGATAAGACCTTTGAGGAAAGAGAGACGATAAACAGCGCGATTGTTGACGCGGTGGATAAGGCCTCGGACCCGTGGGGCGTCAAGGTAACGCGATATGAGGTCAAGAACATTCTGCCGCCCCAGAGCATCAAAGACGCGATGGAAAAACAGATGCGTGCCGAGCGGGAAAAGCGGGCGACCATTGCCGAATCGGAAGGTGACAGGCAGGCGAAGATCAACCGGGCCGAGGGTGTCAGGCAGGAGATGATTGCCCGCTCCGAAGGTGAAAAGCAGAAACGGATAAACGAGGCCGAAGGTCGGGCCATCGAAATTCTGAAAGTTGCCGAGGCAACGGCAAACGGGATCAGGGAAATTGCCTCTGCGATAAATGAAAAAGGTGGAGTCAACGCGGTAAACCTGCGCATCGCGGAGCAATATTTGAACGAATTCGGCAAACTCGCAAAGACCAACAACTCGATTATAATTCCTTCGGATCTTTCCGATATCGCAGGCATGATTAAGGCGGCATCGTCAGTGATAAAAGACCGGACCGAAGCTGCCGGCCAGACAGAAATTGGATAACGATGCAGAATACTCTGTCTCTACACGAAGAGATATTGATCCCCGTACTGTTGTTCTCCTATCATTGGCCAACAGTACGGGTATTCTGAAGGTAGTCTTCGATAAAAAGAAGCTGAAAGACCGCAAAACCCGTATCAAGCAAATCGTTGACGGAGAGAGATAACGGGAAAGGCCGCGACTGAAGCCATCCAGGCCATGCAGGCGGCTGTTATGGTGGCCTGTATTATGCCAACACTCATCGCAACAACAGCAAGCCATTAAACCTTGTGTGTCACTATATGGATATGGTAATTGTTTACAAGGCTTCGTGTCGCGGGCATCCTGCCCGCGATTCGAGGGCGGGACGCCCTCGACACGTGGCTCGGCAGTCGGAAGTCAAGGAAACAACAGGAAAACTCGCCGGACCATTGCTGCTCTCGGTAATGGTTGTTGCAGTGCTCACTATAATTTTCCTTTTTATGGGAATCCTTTGGGATAATGTGCCTTTACTTTTTGTAATCTGGCTTGTAATCTTTGCATTACTGGCTAAAGTGGTAAAATAACACGAAACCAGAGAGCAAAAACAGCAAGTCACGGATAAGACTGCGAAGGTAAAGGAAATGGTCGGCATCATATCGAGGCCCGATACACAGGAGAAATTGGAGATACTCAGTGCCGATGCGCAATACGACCTTGCCTGCGCGTGCGGCACGAGTAAGGACGAACACCGCCGGCGAACCGCCGAAGGCAAATGGATCTATCCGATCACACTTCCAAGCGGGGGCAGGAGCATACTTTTCAAGACGCTGACCTCGAATGTGTGCACGAACGACTGCAAGTACTGCCCGCTCAGAGAGCAAATGGAC
>CBDVBU010000268.1:0-5626 GCA_965372295.1 uncultured Phycisphaerae bacterium | reverse complement strand
CAAAGATCAAAAGAATATGGAAACAAAAGTGACAACTTTTAATCAGGACTTGACAACCAGTAGATCAGATAATCAGGAAGCAGGGAATCGGCAGATCAGGGTACCAGGAAAGATTTAACTGATAACCTGATACTCTGATAATCACTGCCTGGTAACCCGATAACCTGATGACCACTGTAATTTGAAAAAACAAAACGTGCGCCAAGGTAAGCTGGTGCAATTCAGCAGGTATGAATCCTGCCCGGCCAAAGTTAGCCGACCGGCCGGAATGATTACGTGCGTATCAGGAGGTAACAAATGGTGCGAAGCCATGTAAACAGCGGAGATCGTTGTATTGATTCCGTTTTCCTCGCACCGCTCCCACGTCTCCATGATTTTCTCATCGGTGAAATAATGCCGCAGCAGCGAAGAGACATAGATCAGGTCCCTGGCGTGGGCGAAGCCGTTGATAAGGTTGCCGCCGCAGATGATCCGGCTGATTTTGATGTTGCCGATTTTACCTGGGCAGAGTACTTTTTGCGTTTGTTTGACATGTTCACTTCCTTTCTTTGAACTACATACTAATTCAAATTCAGGAAATGTCCAATTCCGACTGAAGCAATATAGTGCCCCGCTTCCTGCGTTCTGTGCTCTTTATACGAAATTCTTTGGCATCGATTGTTAATTCGTTGTATTATTGTTTGGTGTGGGCAAGAAAAAACGTTTGCTTTTGGAGAGTTGGTATTATGAATAAAAAGATTATTTATCACCGTATTGGGGCGGGGCTTGTTGCCCTGGTTTTGATTTTCAGTATCACATCCTGTTCGAGGCATAAGGAGGCCAAAGTACAAATGAAAAGAGACCATATTATCATCAATAAGCTTCAACATGCCGAACGCTATTACAAAATGCACCCGGCGTTCGAAAAGGCATTTGCGTTCCTCAGGCAGGATGGATTGGCCGAGCTGCCGGACGACCGGTATGAAATCGACGGCGACCGGCTGTTCTGCATGATCAGCAAAGGCCCCGGCCGGAGCCGCGCCGAAGCGAAACTGGAAGCGCATCGCAAGTATATTGATATTCAATACGTTATCGCCGGAACAGATGAGATGGGCTGGAAACCTACCGCTGACTGTAAGTTGATCGATACAAGTTATGACGCCGATAAGGATATCGGATTTTTCAAAGATGAACCGGATAGTTGGACGCCGGTGCCGGCCGGATCGTTCGTCATCTTCTTCCCACGGGATGCTCACGCCCCATTAGTAAGCAGCGGAGAAATCCACAAAGTCGTTTTGAAGGTTTCGGTCGAATAAGAGGAGCAAACAGCAACGTTTACTTTTTGTGCCCGAAGCAGGTAAATAAAAGGCACCCGGTAATAAATTGCCCGGCTAAATATGGGGAAAATTCGCATGGGCAAATTCTCCGTGATATTTTCGAGCGGCTTGGTTGTAGGCGTTTTGCACAATTTTACCCAAACGGGCATTGACATAAATAAGCAGGCCTGATAGAATCCAGGTTTTGCTGGGGGGTAGGCAGTAATGATTCGCGGTGAGAGTAGCTCAGTTGGTTAGAGCACTGGATTGTGGATCCAGGGGTCGCGGGTTCGATTCCCGTCTTTCACCCTTCTGGAGAATATGGGGGACAAATGTCTGCCCGGCGTCCTGATCGTGGAGATGAGTAATAACAGCATCTCGTCAGTTGCCGGCAATCCGGGAAAAGAAAAAGGAGAAACGAAATGAAGAAACGCAATTTTTACTCAAACCTGCCATTAACTCTTGCTGCGCTGGCTATTATTCTGGTCAGCCTTGCATACGCAACCAAAAGCGCAGCCGCTGAGCAGGCGTTGAATAAGCCGCCGAAAGGATTTGTCGCCCTGTTTAACGGCAAAGACCTGGCCGGCTGGAAAGGGCTTTTGAAAAGTCCGTATGACAACCCGGCCAAGCGGGCTTCACTTACGCCGGACAGACTCAAAGAACTGCAAAAGGAAGCAGACGACAACATGCGGGCGAACTGGAAGGTCGCCGATGGCGCGCTGGTATTCAGCGGCAAGGGACGCAGCCTGTGCACTGCGAAGGATTACGGCGATTTCGAGATGTTAGTGGATTGGAAAATCCTGAAAGACGGCGACAGCGGCATTTATCTGCGAGGCTCACCCCAGGTTCAGATATGGGATACGCAGCGGCCAAACGCTGATGTCGGTTCGGGCGGCCTGTACAATAACAAGATACATAAAAGCAAACCGGATAAAGTCGCGGACAAGCCCGTCGGGCAATGGAACACGTTTAGAATCTTCATGATCGGCGAGAAGGTTACGGTTATACTAAACGGCGAGATAGTGGTCGACAACGTAATCATGGAGAACTACTGGGACCGAAACATACCGATTTTCCCGACCGGCCAGATCGAGCTTCAAAATCACGGCAACACGCTGTATTTTAGGAACATCTATATCCGTGAGATACTGACCGCCGAGGAGAAACTGGAGGGCTTCGTGCCTCTGTTCAACGGCCGGGACATGGCCGGTTGGACCGAGAACACCACCGGCTACTACGCCGAGGACGGCAAGATGATCTGCGACCCGACGAAGGCCGGCGGCAATGTTTACACGAGTGATCAGTACGGCGATTTCATAATGCGATTCGAGTTTAAGCTCACCGCCGGCGCCAACAACGGACTGGCAATTCGGGCCCCGCTCGGGGGCGATGCCGCCTATAAGGGTATGGAGATACAGATTCTTGAGGATTCGCACCCCAAGTACGCAAAGCTAAAGCCCTATCAATTCCACGGCTCCGTTTACGGCGTTGTCCCGGCAAAGCGAGATTGCCTCAAGCCGGTCGGCGAATGGAACTTCGAGGAGGTCACGGCCAAAGGCCGGCAGGTTACGGTCAAGGTCAATGGCAAGACCATCGTCGATGCCGATCTCGACAAGGCCAGCACACCGGAGACGATGGACCATCGCGATCACCCGGGCCTCAAGCGGGACAAAGGCCACATTGGCTTCTGCGGCCACGGCGACTACCTCGAGTTTCGCAATATAAGGATCAGATCTCTTGATTAGACAGCAACGACTCGCCGACAATAATAAGGGAAAGACAATGAGCAACAAAAAAACCAGCAAGACAACGAACGTAACCCGCAGGGATTTCCTGAAAGGCTCCGCCCTCACAGCAGGAGCCGCTATCGCCTGGCCGGCGATTGTTCCTTCATCGGTGTTTGGCGCCGATGCCCCGAGCAATCGCATCGCGATGGGCTGTATCGGCACCGGAGGGCAGGGCAGCGGCAATATGAGGGGATTCAATGCAAAGTCCGGCTGCCAGGTTATAGCCGTGTGTGATGTCGACGCCGGCCATAGAGAAAGCGCCCGCAAGAGGGTTGGGCTCGACCCGAAGTCTTGCTACAAAGATTTCCGCGAGGTGCTGGCCCGTAACGATATCGACGCGGTCTCTATCGCAACACCCGATCACTGGCATGTCCCGACATCCATCGCCGCTGTGCGGACGGGCAAGGATGTGTTTTGTGAAAAACCGCTTACTCTGACAATAGCTGAGGGACGTGTCCTTGCCGACGAAGTAAAACGCTACGGCCGGGTTTTCCAGACCGGCTCCCAGCAGCGCTCCGGCAGCGAGTTCCGCAAGGCCTGCGAGCTGGTTGTCAACGAGCGGATAGGCAAACTGCATACAATGAGAGTGGGAATCTCGGGAAACAACAGGACATGCGAGCAGACTTGGACACCCGAGCCGGTGCCGGAAGGTTTCGACTATGATTTGTGGCTGGGACCCGCTCCGTGGGAGCCGTACCATACCCAACGATGTTACTATCAGTTCCGCTTCATACTCGAATACTCCGGCGGACAAATGACCAACTGGGGGGCGCATCATCTGGATATAGCCCAGTGGGGCAACCAGTCCGACGACACCGGGCCGGTGGAAATACGCGGCAAGGGTGAGTTCCCCAAGACAGGACTATTCACCACGGCCTTGAAAGCGGAAGTGGAGTACACTTATGCCAACGGCGTTAAAATATTTCTCCGTAAAGGCGGCGGCACACGCTTCGAGGGCACCGAAGGATGGATTTACGTCAATCGAGGCAAACTCGAAGCAGAACCCAAATCGATTCTGACATCGGTCATCGGGCCTGATGAAATTCATCTTTACGAGAGCCGGGACCACAAGCAGAATTTCCTCGATTGCATCAAGAACCGGAAAGACCCGATCTGCAACGCCGAAATCGGACATCGCACCAGCACGGTTTGTCACCTGGGCAATATTGCGATGCTGCTCGGCAGGCCGCTAAAGTGGGACCCGCAGAAAGAGCAGTTCATCGGCGATGACGAAGCCAACCGAATGACTTGGCGCCCCAGACGTGCACCCTGGAGGTTGTAAGGAAATCCGAAGTAAAAACTTATTGATGATGTGAGGTTTATTATGAACTGGACAAAGTTGGTTGCTGTGCTTTTAGCGGTTAGTTTTATAGGTAGCATTGCCTGTGGGGCGGGATTTTCATGGAAAGATACAGAAGGCAAATATCTGGACCTGCTGTATGACGGGCGGAAGGTAACGCGGTATATGTACGATCACGACGAGTCTAGCGAACAGCGGATATTTGAGACATACAAGGTGTTTCATCATGTTTTCGATGAGAAGGGCGACAATTTGCTGACGAACGGGCCGGATGGGGAGAATCCGTATCTCAAGAGCGTTAAGTATCCTCATCATCGGGGTATCTATATCGGCTGGAACAAGCTGCAATTCGAGGGCAAATCGTATGACACATGGCATATGACCAGAGGTGTCAGACAGGTCCATCAGAAATTCCTGGATAAAAAAGCGGATGCGGAAAAGGCGATTTCGACGGCGCTGATTCACTGGAAGAACGGCGAGGGCAAGGTGATGGTGGCCGAAAAGCGGACGATGACGGTGTATCGGCCGGGTGATGGAACAATTGTGCTGCTGGACTTCGAGACGGAGCTAAAAGCTCTCAACGGCGAGGTTTATCTAAACGGCGATCCGGAGCATGCAGGTTTTCAGTATCGACCTCATGACGACGTTGCGAAGGGGCCGGCGGACATGAAGGCAAAGTATCTGTTCCATAAAGAAGATATCGATCCGAAAAAGGACAAGGATCTGCCGTGGGTTGCGATGGAGTACGGGCTGAACGGCAAGCGATACAGCGTTCAGTATATGAGCGATCCGGCGAATCCGAATCCCGATGCGGTTTATTCGGCTTATCGTGATTACGGGCGATTCGGGGAGTTCTTCGAGCATACAATTCCCGCCGGGCAAACATTGAAGCTGCGGTATCGTATCCGGGTGAGCAAAGGAACGCTGCCTGACCGCGAGTCGTTGGCGAAACAATACATAGCGTTCACGATGAATTAACCACCCGTCTATCAGGATGTCCCGATGTGTGGTGGTCCATGCTTTCTCCTGGGGACACATTATGGTGAAGGCTGCTACTCGTCGAATCGTTAAAACGACTCGATGCCGGTTATGGTTTGAATGTCAAACCTTTCAGCGGATCGCCCCGGTCGTCTGTCACGCGTAGATACAATCCCCAGTTATACTCGGTATTGCAGACTTTAATCAGAAGCGTATTTTCACCTTTCTCAAGCTGGACGGAAAGGATGTCACTGTCCGGTGCCGCG
>CBDVBU010000267.1:0-5659 GCA_965372295.1 uncultured Phycisphaerae bacterium | reverse complement strand
GTCATATGTATCGCATTGTAAATACTGAACTTAAATTCTACACAGCAAGCCCTAATTAGAAGAATAAATAGAGTCCATAAGATCGCGAAACAAAAAACGAAAACAATCCATGCGAGAACGCCAACAACAGCCCCACACATGATTCCCAGGATTGCTCCACCGATACCACCATTCATAAACCCAGAGAGACCACCGGCAATGATGCCGAGAATAACAAATAAACCAACGGTCAACGGACCTAAACTATCTATAAAATCGTCCCATCGACTCATATCGACCGCCCCCTTTCTTCAACGGGTAGTAGTATCAACAATAACATTGCTCTTCAATTCCTGCAACATAAAACCCCCACCCCCCCACTACCATACTACACTACGCTCCCAGGCCCCGAAACTATCTGCCTGTTAACCAAAAGAGCATTATTTTGCTGAAAAACCATCACGAGATCGGCGGAGTAGTTGCATTTTCAGGATAAAGTTGATTTAATGGCGACAATTGAAATATGCGTTCCGCGTTCATTGTTCTGCGTTCTGCGTATGTTCGCAGTACTCGGCACGCAGAACGCCGTACGAATAATTAGGAGCTAAAAGATGAATTACCAAAGAACCGGTTTGAACGAGCACATTGTATTAATCCTTTCCTCAATTCTGCTGCTTGTCAGCACGGGTGCTGCCTTTGCCGATGTTAAGCTGCCGGCGGTCATCGGTGATAACATGGTTTTGCAGCAGGGCGGAAAAATCTCTATCTGGGGCTGGGCCGATCCGGGTGAAGAGGTCATGGTCGGCGTGAACTGGCACAGTATGATGTGGGCGGTCACGGCGGATAAAGACGGCAAATGGTCGTTCCGGATGAATCCGCCTAAGGCGGGCGGGCCTTATGAAATGACGCTCACCGGCAAAAATACGATAACTATCAAGAATATTCTGGTCGGCGAGGTCTGGGTCTGTTCGGGCCAGTCGAATATGCAGTGGTCGGTGCAAGCGTCAGCTAACGCCGAGCAGGAAATCGCCGAGGCCGGTTATCCGAAAATTCGGCTTTTCTCGGTCAAGCGTACGGTGGCTGAGAAGCCGCAATCGGATTGTGTGGGTAATTGGACCGAATGCAGTCCTGAAACCGTGCCGGGCTTTTCCGCCGTGGCGTACTTCTTCGGACGAGAATTGCATAAACAGCTTAACGTGCCGGTCGGTCTGATTCATACATCCTGGGGCGGGACGCCCGCCGAGGCGTGGACGAGGCGAGGAGTGCTCGAAGCAAACCCGGATTGTGCGCCAATTCTGAAGCGATACGACGATGCCGTCGCGAAGTATCCGGAGGCAATGAAAGAATATGAGCAAAAATTAGCCGAATGGAAACAGGCTGCCGAGAAGGCCAAGGCCGAAGGGGAAAATCCGCCTCGCAGACCGAGAGCGCCGTTCGGTCCTGGTCATCCTCATGCATCTGCGGGTTTATACAACGCGATGATTGCTCCACTGATTCCGTATGGTATTCAGGGCGCGATCTGGTATCAGGGCGAATCCAACGCAGGCCGGGCCTATCAGTATCGCACGCTCTTTCCGGATATGATTAAGAACTGGCGCAAGGATTGGGGGCGGGGACAATTCTCTTTCCTGTTTGTGCAGTTGGCCAACTTCATGAAAACCAAGCCGGAGCCGGACGAAAGTGCCTGGGCGGAGCTGCGCGAGGCCCAGTCAATGACGTTGGCGCTACCCAATACGGGAATGGCGGTTATTATCGATATCGGTGAGGCCGACGACATTCATCCGAAGAATAAGCAGGATGTCGGTAAGCGTCTGGCGCTGTGGCCATTGGCCGGGACGTATGGGAAGAAGCTGGTTTACTCCGGGCCGATTTACAAATCGATGAAGATAGACGGCAGCAGCATCATTCTGAGTTATGACCACGTAGGCGGGGGGCTTGTCGCCAAAGACGATGGACAATTGAAAGGTTTTTCCATTGCCGGGACAGACCGCAAGTTCGTCTGGGCCGATGCGAAGATTGACGGCGATACGGTCGTTGTCAGCAGCGACAAAGTGTCCGAGCCTGTTGCCGTGCGTTACGCATGGGCGGACAATCCTGTATGTAATCTCTATAACCAGGAGGATTTGCCTGCCAGTCCGTTCCGAACGGATGACTGGCCCGGCGTAACCGTCGACGCCAGATAGGAGCCTTTGCACAATTGTCGAATACTAACGATGGAGGAATATCGATCATGAAACTGGCTGATGTTTTGCATAAAGAATGCGTCGCCGTCAATGTTCAGCCTTGCGACAAGGGCGAGGCGCTGCTGGAAGTCGCTCGCCTTGCAAAAAAATGCAGCGTTCTTGAGAATGTAAGCGAGCAGGAGATTATGGCAGGGCTTCAAGCGCGCGAGTCCTTAGGCTCAACGGGTGTCGGTAAAGGAATCGCGATTCCCCATTGCCGTCTCAAGGCCGTCAAAGACTTTGTCGTGGGCGTTGTGACGGTTCCATCGGGAGTTGACTTTGATGCTTTGGACGCCGAGAAGGTCAGGCTGATTGTTTTTATTATTGCTCCCGAAGTCGCATCCAACAAGCATGTAAGGCTGCTCTCGGTAATTTCACAGAGGCTTTTAGCGCCGAAAGCGTTGGAGCAAATCCTGGCAGAGCCGACACCTGACGGCGTGTACGAAAACTTTTTGCGGGGCCGGGATGTAGAAATAGACGACAGGCCGCGGGCCGCTAAAAACCTGATTCATGTGTTCATACAAAGCGAAGATATATTCAGGGATGTTCTACAGATTTTGACCGGCATCGAATCCAGCTCTCTGGTTGTTGTCGGGGCCGAGAATGCGGGAGTGTATCTTTCGAAATTGCCTCTTTTTGCGAGTTTCTGGTCCGATGAGCCTTCCAATTTTAGCAGGATTATTATTGCCGTTGTTGACAAAAACCTGACCAACGAAGCGCTGCGGCGAATCGAGAGTGTTGCCGGCGACCTTGGTAAAAGTGCCGGTGTGATGGCAACCGTACAGGAAGTTGATTATGTGGCGGGTTCGTTGAGTACATAAGGACAGGAAAACTGAAAATGGCAGTTCTTGCTATAACAACCGACTGGTCCTTCCTTCATATCTCCGGCCTGACTCTCATAGGGGCGGCGACGATTGTCTCATTCTATGTCGGCCGGGCTGCACGGCTGGCCAGGTTGCCGTCACTGATAGGCTATATGCTTGTAGGCGTCATTCTCGGGCCGTCGGTCCTGCATCTCTTCGACGAGCCTTCCATGGAACGGCTTTCGTTCATTACGGAAATTGCCCTGGGATTCGTGGCCTTCAGCATCGGCTCCGAACTGAATATGTCCACACTGAAGCGCCTTGGCGGGGGGATTATCTCCATTATCTTAGTGGAGTCTTTCGGCGCTTTTATTGTGGTTTTTCTTGCCGTCTACGCACTGACCCGTGATTTACCGCTGGCGTTGATTTTCGGATCGATGGCGCCGGCCAGCGCACCGGCGGGCACTGTTGCCGTTATTCAGGAGTGCAGGGCGAAGGGCAACCTGACTACAACACTTTATGCCGTGGTCGGATTCAACGATGGTTTGGCCATTATCATTTTCGGTTTCGCAGCCACCCTGGCGAAAACCCTTTTGATAACGGAAGCTTCGGGTGCTTCGGAAGGTATTCTCGGGGCTTTATTGACCCCGGCGAAAGAAATCGGCTTGAGTTTTGTCGTCGGCGGAGTTGCCGGATTGTTGTTTTACCACCTGGTGCGCCGATTGCAAAGCGCCAGGGATATTCTGATTGTTGTTTTCGGCGTGATTCTGATTTGTTCCGGCTTGTCAATACGATGGCATTTGTCGCTGATTTTGACTAATATGGTGGTTGGATTCGTTCTGGCCAACGCGCGGCACGAATCGCTGCTGCACCGCGTGACAGCTCCGCTGCTGGAGGTAATGCCGCTGCTGTTTGTGTTGTTTTTCTGTCTGGCCGGTGCGCACCTGCAATTGTCGGCCCTGCCGGCTCTTGGAGCCGTCGGAATCGTTTACGTGCTTGGCCGGTCGGCGGGACTGATCGGCGGGGCCCGTATCGGGGCCTTATTCGGTCACGTGGAGGACAAAGTTAAAAAATATGTCGGGCTGGGGATTCTGTCACAGGCCGGCGTGGCAATCGGCTTGTCCCTGATTGTCAAGCATGAGTTTACACTACTTGACGCAAAGTACAATTCTCCGCATGCCCTGACAATCGGTTCTTCGGTCCTGGCCACGATTACAGCGACCTGCATCTTTTTTGAAATCATCGGCCCGATTATGACGAAGGTCGCGCTGAAAAGAGCAGGTGAGATCCCGGATGTCGAACCGAAATAGACAAGTTTTCGCGCTGCAGAACAGCCAGGAAATTGACAGGTGAAATTGCAATGGCTTAGTAGTTTGTCGAATTTGATTTGATAACTTGGAAGGGTGGCAGCCTCAAGCGCAGCTTGGGGATGGCTTCTCCTGCATTTACCATCCCCAAAGCCTTTGGGCTTTGAGGCTGCCACCCAGCCGTCTGACGACAACTTACAGATTCAATATTGACAAACTAATAGAGCCTATCACGATATTCGCCATGACTTGAAGAATATGCTATGAAGCGGTTGACCTTCCCGAAAAAGAAAAGGCTTGTGAGTAACAGGCAATTCAAAGCCGTTCTGGATAACGGCCGGCGTCGGAGCAATGGGGTACTGACGCTCTATATGGCAAAGAATGATTGTGAATATTCCAGGCTGGGCGTTTCGGTGGGAAAATCCCGCGGCAACGCCATCGTCCGCAACCGGATCAAACGCCTGATGCGGGAGGCGTTTCGGCAAAATCAGGAGCAGATTCCGGCCGGCTTCGATTATGTGCTTATGATTTCGCCTCGATGGCAAACTCGTCGTGCGTCGTGCGTGATGCGTCGTGCGAAAAAAAGCCACAATAAGCAAGACGCAATACGCACTACGCAATACGCGATACGAAAGGTGCCGACATTCAAACAGGTCAAGGCCTCGTTTTTGGCCCTGGTCAACTCGTAAGTCGTCGGTCGTACGTCGTAGCTTGATATACGAGACACGGGACACGAGACACGAAATGAGGTGATTTATGACTCCGAAAGAACGAATTTACGCGATTCTTAAGGGCGATTCTTATGATCGTCCCGCGGTTACTCCTATTTTTATGGCGTGGGCCTCCCATTTCATCGGGCATACTTACAGGGATTATTACCTCGACGGCAATATCCTCGTCGAGGCGCAGCTTGCAGTAACACGGGCCTTTAATCTCGACCAGATCAGTGCGATAAGCGATCCGTGGCGAGAAGCCTCTGCGTATGGAATGGAATTCGAATATCCTGCCGAGGGGGTAGGAAAACCGAAAGAGGCGTTTATAAAAACACGAAATGACATCTCACGCGTCAAACGGTTCGATATCGAGAATGCGGAGCGTACAAAACAACGGATCGACAGCGTGCGAAAAATGGCCGCCGAGATAGGACAGACACACAGCGTCTTAGGCTGGGTGGAAGGGCCTATGGCCGAATACGGAGACCTGCGGGGCGTGGAAAACGCCATGCTGGATTTGATCGACGAGCCGGAAATATTTGTCGAGGCAGGCGAGGTGATTGTCGAGAACGCCATCGTGTTTGCCGTCGCTCAAATCAAGGCCGGCGCGGACATGGTTGGGGTGGGCGATTCGG
>CBDVBU010000266.1:0-5679 GCA_965372295.1 uncultured Phycisphaerae bacterium | reverse complement strand
CCTGATATTCTGCTGTCCTGATATCCTACATCCTGATCCCCTGTTGTCCTGATTTTCCGATTTGTCTCTAATCCGTCTGCGACAATTTGCCGGCAGAAGGCCAGGTATTCTTTCTCGACCGGCTCATAATCATCGCCGATATACTGATGGAATAATACCAGACTAACGAGATGATTCCAGAGGATATTTCGCGGGATATTTCTATCGGCGGCGATCTTTTTGCTCACTTCATCGAGCGGCCAGTCTCCCCGCAGGCCGTCTGCGAGCAACCGGTAATAATCACCGAGCCTTTCGCCGCCGCCGGCTTCACGCAGGAAACGTATCAGGGCGTAAGATTGGCTGTAGAAACCCATTACCGCCTCAGTCCGATCGGTCGCGAGAACATCGCCGGGGGTTGTCGCGATCAAGTCTCTTAGCGGCAGCATTTTATCTTTTAACAGCGTCTTTTTCAGCGCATTCAATCGATAGGCATTTTCGGCCGGCTCAAAAACAAATGTCCCATCCTCGGCGCCCTGAGTCTCGAATAACATTGCAATACCTTCGTCGAGCCAGCTCGGCAGGCGAAACTTGAAATGCCTGCCGCTAAACTGATGCCATCCCTCATGGGCAAGAACGGAAAAAGTCCGCTTGATACCGATATCATAAGCGACACAAGCACCGTTATGGCAATACGCGCCGGCCTTTATCCGGCGGAAGATTTCCGCCTGCTCGCCGGCGAAGTTATTCGTGAAATCCTCCCACTGCCGGCGGTCGGCGAAAAGATAAATGATGAACTTGGCTCTCGTCTCGATCGGTTCGGGCAATTGACGATTATAGGCCTTATATGCCGACTCGATGAACTCAGGACTCCGGCGGAGCAACAGAGAATCCAGAAGTGTCGTGAAAATCTCATAGTGGGCGGTAGTCAGTTTCAGCCCCGGGCCATACTTATTGTTCCAAACTTCAACCGCTTTTAGGTCCGGCGGATTCTGCTGCCGTAAATACTCGATCATTTCGGCACGGATGTCTTGCTGCCCGGCGCCAGTTTCTCCGGCCTCGATTCTATCGGACTGACAGCCGGCCAGGCAAACAATTACGATGATTACAATCAGTGTTGACTTTCTCAGCACAAACCTTCCTCCAAACGAACGGTTAGGCATTTAAACCGGCAATCCTCCGCCTTGCCGGGATTAAGTTAAATCAAGAATCGCATCCTAAACTCCTCACTGTTTTTAACATCGGCAGTAAATAGCGATAAATCCAAAATATTTTGTCCACGAGGGCAGTATTTTTCGTCTAAACTAATGGCCGGCCCGATAAGGCTAATATAACGCAATAACAGGAGTACCGATGGACAGACGAATAAAAAGACTCTGTAAGCGTGCGGGCAGAGCAGATAAAAGTGCTGCAAGCGAACTGTTGAAAATGTACTATGCAGACGTCTATTCGTTTTTGATACGTCTGTGTGGCAGCGCGGCTGATGCCGAAGATTTGACCCAACAGACTTTTCTGAAAGTATGGTCCTCACTCGATGGTTTCAAAGGCCGCAGCAAGTTCTCGACGTGGCTTTACAGGATTGCCCATAATACCTACATAGATTTCCAGCGAGAAAACGCCGGCAGCAACCGAGACCGTTCTGACCAATGGTGGGCCGAGTGCATAGACAAAAATCCCGGCCCCTTTGCAAATGTTGTCGAGCGCCAATTGGCCCGGCGGCTGTACGAAACTGTGGACCAACTCGATGAGGACAAAAGACATGTCGTACACCTGCACTACTACCAGGGGTTGAGCATCCGTGAAACTGCCAAAGTTCTGAATATTGCAACCAGTACCGTAAAGTATAGACTTCGCGAAGTCTTCAAAATACTTAGGATCAAGTTGGGTGTCCGAGAAACTGGAACACAACAAGAGCAAACGATTCCAATCGCAAAAGGAGAATCATTATGAATATGCAAAAGAAGATCGAGCAATATCTTAGAACCGCTCCAAAGCCGCCGGCACCGGACGGTCTGTTAGACAAATTACAGGCAGACATATCCGTCCAGGATATTAAAACACATCGGTCGTCTCTGTGCAGGTGGTTTGCCCCTACGGGCCAGTCAATATCACCTTGGCGAGTAGCCGCCGCAGTAGCAATCGCAATTATGGTTTTGCTGCCTTTGAGCTATGGTGCCACTAAGTTAATAAAACGTTTTATCGGCATCACCATCCGCCAGGTGATGATCGGATCGGGGGGTTGCATGAGCCTTTCACCTGACGGCAAGTACCTTTGCAATGTTGACTGGGACACGGGCAATCTTGTGGTCCGCGAGCTTGCCACGGGAAATGTACGACCCCTGACGGGCAAAACTTCCTGGGAGGAGTCCAGTGGGTACGCGTATAATTCTGCGATATCCCGCGACAGCAAAAGGGTGGCATTCCTCTGGTGGAATTCTGAAAGAGAAGCTTTCGACCTCCGCACGATCGGCCTCGACGGTTCGGGAAATCGAGTCGTCCTGCACATCCAGAAAAAAGAGTGGTTCCAGCCTGCCGCATGGTCTGCGGATCACAAGGAGATTCTCGGGCCATTCAGCATGGAGGACGAGCCCAGCAAAATAGTATGGGTGTCCACTGCGGATGGTTCCATGCGCACAGTCAAGGTGCTGGACGGCTGGCCGAAAAATGTCGCTCTCTCATCCGATGGACGTTACGTCGCATATGACCTTCCGCAGGAAAAGGGTTCGTCAAAGCGAGATATTTTTGTGTTGGCCTGTGACGAGAAGCGGGAGATACCCGTCGTCCAGAACCCGGCCAATGATAAGCTGCTCGGCTGGACACCGGACGGGAAGCACATCTTCTTCACCAGCGACCGCATGGGAAGCTGGGATGGGTGGGTTCTCAAAATGGCCCGCGGCGAACCCTCTGGCCTCCCCCAACTCGTCAACGTTTCGATGGACGATGTCTCACCGATCGGCTTCACACGGGGCGGCTCTTTCTACTACGAGCTTAGCCGCCGCACCTACGGCGTCTACATCGCCTCGCTGGATCTGGAAACAGGCAAGGTTCTATCTTCGCCCAAACCGGTCGGCTATACAGGCACCGAGGGAGCACCCGATTGGTCACCTGATGGGAAGTATCTAGCTTATTGTACGCGGACTCGTGACAGTAAACAGAAGATTATCCACATCCGGTCTGTGAAAACCGGCCAGGAGCGCCAGCTGGATGCAAAGCTTCGGGGATTTCGTTTGCTTCGCTGGTGCCCTGACGGCCGGTCCATCCTTGTGACGGACTTTGACTTTTTTCAACAGAAGCTACAGGACACCGTCTACAAGATTGACGTTCTGACCAGCGAGCGAACTGTGCTCCTGCGGACCAAGACCAGTAACATATTGCATGCTGCACTGTCTCCGGACGGAAAAACGCTCTTTTATTCAGACTGTGACCGCCCGACCGGGCCCACGATGTCCAGGCTCATGGTCAGGGATCTGCAAACCGGTCGCGAAGAGCAGCTCGTTCGCGTTGTGTATGGCACGGCCCCTTACTGCCGTTGGGACCTTTCGCCCGATGGAAAGCAGCTTGCCTTCGTGCTCCAGTCAAAAGCCGGTCGTAGCCTGAACACGGTTTCGACCACCGGCGGAAAACCGAACGAACTGCTGCACAATAAATTCGCGAAGGGTTTTCTTCGTCTCCGCGTCGCCTGGACTCCCGATGGCCAGAATATTCTCTTCATGCGGGGAAATGCGCTGTGGCGAATCCCCGCAGAAGGCGGAGAGCCGCGAAAGCTCTGGACATGGGAAAAAAAGCCTCTCTCCATTGACGACATTCGCGTGCACCCGGACGGGCAGAACGTTGCCCTTGGGGTCACCGAACCGAGAAACGAGGTCTGGGTGATGGAGAACTTCCTGCCGGCAGCAGAGACAGCCGGGCATTAGCACAAAAGCAGCAAGTGGGGCCGAATGGTCCTGCTTGCTGTTCTTTTGAGACCGGACATATGACCGAAAGCTATATATCCTTGAAGTCCGCTCCGAATACATCGGCGGTAAAGAGATAAACTTCCGTTTCAGGATCTTTCCATGCGTCAGGAGCAAGGCCCGCTTTATGGGCGCAGCAGTACGAAAGAAATTCCTCTTTGCTCCAGCCGGTCTCGGTGGTAACCTGGGGCAGAAAGCAGCCCGAGGCACGGCCTTTTTTTATATAGATGCCGTCAACGCCGAGCCGCAGGCTCAATGGATCATCCGTCCGCTTCAGCGGTGAGAGAACCGAGATCTCGACATCCAACTTCTCCAGTTCCCGGACCGTGATCGGGTCGGCGAAGAAACGCGGGTCGCCGGTCGCCGAAGCCTTCGCCATCTCGGCAACTAACTCGATCAGTGGACTGTCCGAAATGAACTGGCCAATGCAACCGCGCAACCGGTCACGGTTCTTCAATGTCACGAAGCAGCCGCACGGAGCGTTCAATTCAGGATCGTCCGATTCGGGCATCGTGGTTTCCTGTCGCCTGATTACCGCTTCGACGGTATCGCGGGCGACTTTCAGGAGTGTCTGTTTTTGCTCATCGTTCATAATGACAACCCAATATTAGCCCCCAGTACCACTGGGGGTCCCTAATGCAACCATTTTATCACAAGGAAGCCACCAATCAATAGTGCCATGAAAGCAAGAGAGAACCAGTTGAAATATTTTTCGATAAAGGGACGTATTGTTTCGCCCTTCCAGCCCATCAATCCTGCGACGATGAAGAATCTCGCCGTCCTGCTCACTGTCGAGGCAATAAGGAATCCGATGAAAGAAATCTCCGCCACACCGGCTGAGATTGTACAAACCTTGTAAGGCAACGGAGTGAATCCGCAGGTAAAGACAATCCAGAAATCGTACTTGTCGTACCATTCCTGGAACTTCGCGAAGTTTGCTTCCGTCAAACCAATCGCCCCAAGGTGGGCAAACACCCACTGCCCGATCAAAGACCAAAGGAACATCCCGATACAGTAACCGAGAATCCCGCCGAGCACCGATGCGACCGAGCAGGCCAGCGCGAATCTCAGCCATTTTTTCGGCGCCCCGAGCGCAAGCGGCCCGAGCAGGACATCCGGCGGGATGGGAAAGAAACTCGATTCGGCGAAACTCAGGATAAATAGAGCCGTCACGCCGTGCCTGGTTTGGGCGAAATGAATCACCCAGTCATACAAACGTCTGTGCCAGTGCCACCATGCGACGGATTCGCGGCCTGTTGCTTGTGGCCCGTCGCTCGGCTGAGGATTTTCTATTTGGCCGTCGGACATTCTATATCTATCACTCCCTGGATTATTCGAATAAACTCGGCCCGTCGTTCTTTGCCTTCTGAGCAGGTTGTGAAGCAGGCGTGTTTTTCCGTCCGGAAGGAAATTCTATAATCCTTGCCCCGGTGCCGGATTGCGGCTCAGGTTCCTGCGGCAAATTATCGCCGGGGATGTAGGGAATCAATCCCAGCCGATATGCCTCCTGCTGAAACTCGAGCGGGGCGGTGCGGGCATCTATAATGAGTCCGTCAACCTCCAGCATCCACACCAGCGGGTTTTCCCCTATCAGCGAGGGCAGGCACCAGTCGGGATCCATTTGCATCAGGTCGAACTCGTCGCGGATGATTTTTGATTTGGTCTGCATCGTCTGCTGCGAGACTCCGAATCCCTCCGCCAATTGGGCCGAGGTCATATGAGGTGACTGGCTCGGGTCGTGAAGGAAGTT
>CBDVBU010000265.1:0-5683 GCA_965372295.1 uncultured Phycisphaerae bacterium | reverse complement strand
GAATTTTCTTTAAGTCGAATCGTTTGGGGTCGAGTACAACATGTTTTATTCGCTTCCGCTTCCAGGTGTAGGTGATATGAACAAGACCGTCGGAAGTTTGAATAACCGCAGGATAGGAATATTCTCCTTCCTGGTTTTCCAGCGCAAGAGCTGCGTGCCATTTCCTGCCGTCGTCAGATACCGCTACATTCAGAAGCTCACGATCTCTCCCCTCTGAAGTGCTATGATTGTAAACCAACAAAGCCCTTCCATCATTAAGCATTACAGCATCTGTTCCGGCATCGGGATTGGGTAACTCTATAGGGCCCATCTTGCTCCACGTCTTGCCCATATCATCGGACCATGCTTCGTAAATATGCCCTGCGTACTCTGTTCTACAAAGAATCTGCATCTTTCGGTTCGGATAAATCAGTATCGACGGCTGGATAACATTAAAATCCCTGCCATCGTTGAGCGGCCCGATCTTTTGCCAGGTTTTTCCCATATCTCGTGACAGTTCAAGATGCACCTGCCACACTTCTTTTCTCCGGTTCTTGCCGGCATGGTACTCGATGCTAGATGGGCTGAGAATCGAACCATCCGGTAATTGTATCGGCTTGTTTTTAATCGGGCCCAGGAATCCATCGGGCAGTCGTATAGGTTTAGACCATGTTTTTCCACCATTATTGGAAGTCTTGTATTCGCCCCACCATTCCGGCTCGTCGTCGCCGACTTTATAGAACAGCATGAGCGGTCCGGATTTCGGTTGGAACAGAACCGGATTCCAGCAAGCCACCTGCCTGCCCGAGAGTTCCGAGCCATCAGCGACTTTTTCCACGGGCAACCACCCATTCCGTCCATGACGGGACAACCAGATACTCACATCCGGCTCGCTTTCTTTAGTTCCTCCAAACCATGCCGCTACCATGCCGTGTTCCGTCTCGGCAATGGTCGATGCATGACATTGAGCAAAAGGAGCTTTTTCAAATACGAATTCGCTCAGCACGATACCGGACGAATTCAGTGTGTCCCCCGAAATCCTTCTGTGTTTCTCCGTATCGTCAATACTACATCCCGATATTTGCAGCAGGAAAGGGATCACGGCTAGGTAAAAAAGGCGCCTTCTACTCACGATAAGATTCTCCATTCGGTTCTATTGAAATAGTTTTTTCTTTACGATTGGCTGAATATTCTCGACGATCCATTTCCGCATTTCCTGCCCTTGGGGACTCTGCTGCGGGTAAGAGATGAAATCAAGCGATATTCCCAGTTCCTGTTCTAAACGAAGCGCGATGATGGGCCAGGCAACACCTAAATCGGCCACGACCGGAATGCTTTTCTCCAACCGGGCAAAACCTGACATTTCCATCCGGAAAGGAATCGACATGAGTTTGGTTTTGGGCAATCCTTCATCTATCGCAGCCTGGACTTTGCTCGATTGCTTTTCGAATTCCCATGCTTTTTTTAAGCTTGGGTCAAGATCGATGCGTATCAGCACCTTGTCTTTCAAACTGAAGGTGTCATAACCTTCCCAATGTGACCATAGACCGTGCCCGGTGTAGGTTTCAAACGGGCCATCGTGGATTTCCTGGGTTAAGGCAACGGCAGACTCAATAATGACATCGGCGGATTGCAGCATCTCGGCTAATTTTGTTGCTCTTTCCGTGAGGGAAATAGAATCCCCTATGGCCAGTCCCACCATTCCGCCGCCAACTAACTGTGGTATAGTCACCAGGATCGGGATGCCTTTAGCATGGGCCGCTCCGAGCATTGTGAGTCTGTCGGCGCCGGCGCCGGCAACTGTTTCGAAAGGGACTCCTTTGCTTTTTGCGATAAATAGTATCTCTTTGGCTAAATTTTCTGTGCGCAATCCCAAGGGATAAGCCATGTTGCCGGCGGCTTTAATGATGACACTTCCATCGAGCGATAGCACTTTTTCAAGCAGCGCTGTATCAATAAGCATTTCCCTTTCGAGTTGTTCCAGACAATCGGTCGGCATCAGGGTTGCTTCGAATGTGTTACCCCGGGGAAGTATATCTTCCGTAAATCCAAGTTGTATGCCGTCCACCCTTTTTACCTCTTCCAGGGCCCCGGCCATTTCATGGGCGATAACCGCCGAACTGGTAGTCACGCCGTCAATTAGGCCTTTGTGAATAAGCTCCGCAATTAGCGTTGTCACTCCCTCGTGAATATTGGGGCCGCTTCCGGTAACGACAACGACCTTGCCGTCTTTTTTCTTTGCAGATACGATGTTTGAAATTGCACGATCCAGCATCTCTTTCGTATCGGGGGGAAGGTTCCGGTAGAGAAGTTCGATTGGTTCCCTGTTAGTGGCCATCGCTTATGCCTTTCATCTGACTGATTAGTTTTTCTACCTTTTCGAGATCTTCAGGTGTATCTACGCTTATTCCGGCCGATCGATCCATTTTTGTTTCGACAACCAGAATTCTATAACCTTTCTCCAAAACACGAAGCTGCTCCAGCGATTCGATTTTTTCCAAATTTCCCTGCGGCATTTTAGATATTTTCAGAAGAAAATCTTTGCGATAGACATACAATCCGACATGTTCGAAAACTCGAATATTTTCATCGTAACGCGGATAGGGGATGAGCGATCTTGAAAAATAGAGCGCAAAATCCTGATCGTCAACCACGACCTTTACCACGCCGGGATCGTCGAACTCGTCTTTTTCTATTTCCCTTTTCAAAGTTGACATTTGAATCTCGGGATTATCGATCATAGGCTGAACCGCTTCATCGATCATGTTGGGGTCAATAAGCGGCTGATCGCCCTGTATGTTGACGACAATGTCCGCCGGCATCTTCTCAACGACTTCAGCAATTCTGTCCGTTCCCGATTCATGGTGCGCTGCCGTCATAACGGCTTTGCCACCGAATTGCTCTACTCGGGAGCGGACGCGCGGGTCATCTACGGCTACGAAAAGTTCGTCCAACGTCTTTGATTGATTTGCTCGTTCATATACCCATTGAATCATGGGTTTACCGGCGATATCCGCCAACACTTTTCCTTCAAATCTTGACGAACCATATCGAGCAGGAATAACTCCGACAATACGACCTGTACTTATTTCCGAATTTTTCACTATGAACAATCCTTCTCAAACCTGGATATCTCGCTTGCGGTTAATCAAACCAAAAATGCAGGCAACCAAACATAAAGCTGCTGTTCCGAATGCGCCTACGATAATACTTTCAACGTTGCATTGCGCCCACTGCCAGGAAGCAGGTAAATTGCGCGCAAAAGTTCCCCAGCCAATAACTACAAGACTTACTCCAATAGAAACAAGGCCATGCCACAGTCGAAGGCGAATTCGCATGAAAGCTAAAAAAAACAAACCTAAAATCACCCCGCCAAAGATTCCCGATATCTGCCACCATACATCCAAAATACTCTTTGCCCGAATCATCAAAAGAGCGGCACCGGTCCCAAGCAGACCCCATACCACTGTCGATACCCGCAGAAATACCATACTGGCACGCTCCGAAATATTTGGCTTAAAATATCGTTTATGGAAGTCCAGCAGCAAAACTGTCGCCGAGCAGTTCAATGCCGAATCCACAGTACTCATCGCAGCCGCTAAGATAGCAGCAATAATCAGTCCTTTCAAACCCGCAGGCACTTGTGTCGCGATAAAATACGGAAAAACCTCATCGCCCTTGGTAATGCCAGCTCGTACCAATTCGTCACTTTGAGAGTAAAAGGCAAAAAGTGTTGTCCCGATATAAAGAAAAATTGCCGTAAGAGGAATATAAATCAGCATAGCAATCCAGATTGAGCGTTTCGCTTCTCGCTCACTTGGAACTGAGCAGTATTTTTGCACGTAGTTCTGGTCGGCCAGCAGGCTCCGAAGATTCTCTGTGATTCCATAGATGATCATCACCCATATCGTGCGGGAAGACAGCGACAAATCCCAACTGCCTAAGCTGAATTTGTTCGCTTCGAAAGCTGACTGGATTAAGGGTTCAGGTCCTGAAAAAACATGGAGTGACAAACTGACAGCGCAAAAGATAATACCTACAATCATAATCACCGACTGCATAACATCCGTCCATATCACGGCCTCCATACCGCCAAGCAGAGTATAAATGATAGTAACAAGCCCTATCACTACGATTACAACACCAATGTTCCACGAAACAAATGTACTTAACAACAAAGCGGCTAAGTAAAGAATAACCGCAACACGCCCTATCATTAACAGTACAAACGCCAAAGCAGCATAAATTCGTCCCCATGACCCGAGTCTTTCCTCAAGAAAGCTGTAAACACTAATCAACTGTGATTTTCGATAATATGAAACGGCATATTTGCAGACTACCCATACTACCGGCAGGATACAAATCGAAAAGATAAAAGGATGCCAGTTGCTGTCGAAGGCTTTGCCCGGCGTAGCAATATATGAAATACTGCTCGTATAAGCGCTCATCACGGCCAGTCCGGCCGCCCACGCAGGAATAGAACGACCGGCAACCATGAACTGCTCCGACGTCCGGCACTTACGGGTGTAATAGACGCCCATTCCAATCAGCACACAGCAATAAAGAAAAAGAATGCCTATATCAATTGCACTAAGATTTCCATGCATAATCTTTCAACCTATCCAAAACCTGTTTTATTTTTCTGGAGTAATTCCCAGTTCTTTTACGTACTGCTGAATCTTATTATGCTCCTCTCGGCGGAAACGATGAAACGGCTCGGCTAAGAAATCACTGCATATATTCATACACGAAAGTGTGCACTTTAGTCCCTTGAGGTAACTCGACCCGTATCGCCCGACGCTATAGATGGTTGTACTAATCTGCATAACCTTCTCATGCAGGGGCTTTATCGCGGGCAGGTTTCTTGAGCGTGCTGCATTATAGAGATCGACGTAAAGCTTTGGAATAAAATTCGCTCCGCCGCAGACGCCGCCGTGCCCGCCCAATAGAATTGTCTCGGCCAGGAGTTCCTCCCGGCCCACCAGAAGCGAGAAGTCCGGATAGTCTCTAAGAAGAGATTGGAGTTGGTGAAAATAGACCATGTTACCGGAACTGTCTTTTATGCCGGCAATGCCGTTAATCTGAGCCGCTGCTCGCACGGTCTGAGGCTCAAAAACCGCTTTGGTGAGGCTCGGCATATTGTACAGGAATAAGGGCAGCGGCAATTCCGGCGTCAGATGCTTGATGTACTCTAATAGTTCTGCCTGGCCGGCCGGAAAGTAGTATGGCGGCGCCAGCACGACCGCCCGAGCGCCGGCGTCCTTGGCTTTGTTGGCTGTGTTTAGCGACTCCGTAAAGCATGTGTCGGTAATGCCGACCAGCACGGGCACTCGCCTGTTAACCTGTTCGCAGACACGTTCAATAAGCTCGTATCGCAAGCGGTAGCTGAGACTTGGCGCTTCACCGGTTGTCCCTAAGATAAACAAACCGTGAACGCCGCCGCTAAGGATATGCTCGATCAACCGCTCCAGGCCGGCGACATCAAGGGTATCACGATCCAGAAGCGGAGTAATCATAGGTGGAATGATGCCGCGAAGCGGGCTGGGTAATACATTCGAATTCGATTCCATGTTTATCGGTTCTCCATTTTATCATCACTAACTGCGGACTTAAAAATCGTGCCGGTATTTAGTATAATCGCTTTTATGAGTTTATCTCAAGACATAAAGCATAAAACAATCGAACTTGGCTTCGACCTTCTCGG
>CBDVBU010000264.1:0-5734 GCA_965372295.1 uncultured Phycisphaerae bacterium | reverse complement strand
CTTTACTTCGGACAACCTGTTTTTTAGTTCTTCCTGCTGCATATTTATATCCTGTTTATAAAGCAGATAACACCTTGACCACGCCGGATATCATTGCTTCCGGTTTCGGTGGGCAGCCCGGCACATAAGCGATAATCGCATCCGGATCGACTTCCCTGATGATTTCGTCCACCGGTCCCGCAACGTGATAGCCGCCTTTGAATATCCCGGTTCCACAGGCGCAAGCTCCGATGAGAAAAACGGCACACGGCTTAGCGGTCTGACGATAAACTTCCCGCAGGCGAATGACCGCCTGTTGGGTTCCGACCCCGGTAACCAGCAGGGCGTCTGCGTGCCGTGGAGAACCGACCAGCTTGATACCAAACCGCTCAACGTCATACTTCGGCGTCAGCAAATTCACAACCTCAATGTCGCAGTTGTTACACGCACCGACGTTGACGTGAAATACCCATACCGATTTTTTCAACGACCACATTTTCAAGCTCATAAATTCACCTTACAGCCAGTGGATGTCATAATAATGGCCTATGGATGCAAGTATGATCGCGGCCACCAGAGCAATACCGCAATACACCCAGAAAAATTTCATCGCCTGGTCTATCCGCAAACGCGGATTCGTATTTTTTATGAGAATTAACAATACCAAAATCAACACATACTTGCCCAGTCCCAGCCAGATGCATAATCCGATGAAGATTAACAGGGACAATACATCCATCAGCTTGCTTCGATCCGCCAGCAATCTGGTGCCGGCAAAAGCCAGCAAGGCCACGATAACCACAAGTATGACGATTCCCGCCGACGGCAGATTAGGATGGAAGCCGCCGAGAAATACCATCGCCAAAAAGAACGGCAGCGCTACGAGCATCATTGCATGCATGAGCTTCCAGGCGGCCAGCAGTGCTCCGGAATATTCCATCAGGACGCCGCCCCCAAGCTCGGTCTCAGCTTCGGCCATATCGAACGGAACGAATCCGAGTTTTGCCTGGACACATAACAAAGCCGCCAAAAATGCCAACATTCCGGATATACTCAAAGCAGGTGTCTGCTGGGCGATGGCCGCCAAACTGAGTTGTTCGCCCGGCCCCACCGAGCCGGCGGTCTTTATCAACACTACAACAAAAGCCAGAATAAGCGGCAGCTCATAAGCCATTACAAGTTTCATTTCTCTGCTCGTGCCGATCGATGCGTGCGGGCTGGCGCTTGCGCTGCTGCCGAGAATCAATGCCAGCGACGGGATTACCATCAAATAAATAGCGACAATAACATCGCCGACAAAAGCCGTCTGAGCGACCGTGATACGCAGGAGCATGAGCGAAAGCAGCAATGTGCCGGCCAGCCCCACAAGAGGCGCCATGAGAAACACGGTTCTCTGAGCGTCCTGCGGAAGCAGGATTTCCTTGCCCATCAGCTTCATCACATCGTATGCCGGCTGCAAAAGCGGGGGGCCTACGCGCCACTGAACCAGAGCACTGACCTTGCGGACGATCCAGGAGGCGATCAGGCCGAGCACAACGATCACGGGAACAACAACGATCCAGAATAGGATGTTCGTCAATTGATTACTCATGTCTTTGCCTTTTCTCTCAAAAATGGCTCCCACAAGCCGCCGCCGGAGACCTTGGCAACGATTCCATCGAAAACCTCCACCATATCTCCTTCTACGGTGATGTCCTGGTAATCGATGCTCCCGTCCCTGCAGGTCTCCACGCACAGCGGTTTTTCGCCCGGCTCCAACCTGTCCCTGCATACGTCGCATACGCTGCTGGGAAAGGGTATCAGATCGGTGTAAATCGTTCCGAACGGACAGGCAATCGCGCAGGTGCCGCAGCCGGTGCACAACATGTTCGCCCGTTTCAGCACGCCGGCGTCGTTGAGTTCGCTCGGCACCTTCTCCAGGGCATCCCGGGGACAGGCGCTTACGCACGGCGCCGACTCACACCGGCGGCAGATTAAAGCGAAACGAATCATCTCCAGCAGCGAATCGATTCCTTTGTTCCCCGGATGATGCTTGTACGAGCACTGAACCTCAGATTCATCCTGAAGCTTGCATTTTGCCAAATCGATTATTAACTTCGCACCCATAATTTCGTATCTCGTATTTCGCTTCACATGCGTTCGATTTCAGTCCCAAATATTCGGGTACTTATCTATCTGGTCATACGTAAAGACAGGGCCGTCCTTGCAAACGTAATACTTGCCGAGCATGCAGTGACCGCACTTGCCGATGCCGCAGCTCATATTCTTTTCCATCGAAAGGTAAATCTGGCTACCCTTAAAGCCGAACTCTAACATCTTCATCGTTGCGAATTTCATCATGATCGGCGGGCCGCAAACGACCGCTACGGCGTTTTTTACATCCACGTCGTCCTTTGCGCAGATAGTAGTGACAACGCCAACGTTGTCTTTCCACTGGCCGTTTGCTTTGTCAACGGTCAGCTTCATATTTACACCCTTAATTTTTTGCCAGGAGTCAAAGAGCGTGTTTTTATAGATAAAATCTTCAGGCGATTTGGCCCCATACCGGCAAACCACGGATTTGAAATCCTTAATTCTGTCGACGAGAGTTAAAAACAACGACCGTATTGGCGCCAAGCCCACACCGCCACTTATAATATAGACTTCTTTACCGACAAAATCTTCGATCGGATAGCCTTTGCCGTAGGGCCCGCGAATACCAACCTTTTGTCCTTTTTCGCATTGGTGCAGCAAAGCCGTGATCCGTCCGGCTTTCATAATGCTGATTTCCATTTTATCCGTGATGGCGGGCGACGAGGATGGCGTAAACGGCGCTTCGCCCTCGCCCGGCAAAGTCAGCTCCACGAACTGGCCGGTCGCAAACTGAAATTCATCTTCCGGCACAACGACAAAACTTTTGATCGTCGGAGATTCGTCGATAATGTCAACTATTTCGCCGTTTATCGGTTGGTAGAGATTCTTGTTCATTTTCCAACTTTCGCTTTTTTCTTACCTTTGCCCTTAAGTTCTTCGTTGAGTTTTTTCAGGACCTCCCGGATATCCACGTCACCGGCCTCGGCATCGACACACCGCCCGCAACCGACACACATATCGACGCCGTACCTCTCCAGGAAATAGGAAAACTTGTGCATGAAACGGTGCCTGAGCCTGTCGCCGAGTATTTTACGAGGATTGGCGCCGCCGGCCACTTCGGCATAAGCGATTCTCATGCAACTGTCCCACATCTTCATCTTGCTGAAATAATCTTCCTTTTTCGTATCGTAGAGGTAGAAACAATGGCAGGTCGGACATATCCGCGTGCAGGCCTGGCACTCGACACAAGTTGCCGCTTCTTTGTCAAACACATCGGAATTCTGCCCATTTTCCACAATCTCGTTGATGGGCGCATCGAAATTGAGTTCCGCATTGTTTTGCTCAAGCTGCTTCTTTGTCTCGGCTCTGTTTTGCTGCCGCTCAGTCAGCAGGTCATCGCCGGACTGACTGAAAAGCCCTGAATGTGCCTCTACGAATTCCTTGCCCTTTTGCGAGCCTGCTTCGACGATATAGCCGCCTTTTACTTGTGAAACATTCAAATCAAAGCCGCTTTTAGCAAATGGCTCGCCGTTCAGAACGTTGCAGAAACAACTATCCGCCGGGTCCGAGCAATCGGATGATATGATGAACATTTTCTCACGACGCTTCACATAAAACGGGTCCTCGAATTCATCTTCTGAAAATACCTTATCGAGGATGTCAATCGAACGCAAATCGCAGTCCTTTAACCCAAAAACTGCAAATGGCTCGACCTCCTTCGGCTCTAATGGCTCGGGAAAAATCGCCGCAAGTTCTCGCAGTGGAAAAAGAAATTCCTTTGCAGGCGTGCAGACGCGTATGTTATTGGATTCGCCCCAGACATCGGCAGAAGAATCGTACTTACTATATACGTAGTGCGAACCAGTCTTCTTCGGAACATAGAGGTCCATCCGCTCGGCAACAGCAGCTAAAAACGGCTTCAAGTCAGTTAGAAAAACAGTCTGCATTTTGCTCACCTAAATTTGCCTACATAAAATATTATGAATGCTTTGTACTCTGAAGTAGGTAAACAGCCAAACTCGATTTACTACCTTATTTACTTTTTAGCGACTAAAAAAAGCTGTTTAATTTAACAAATTAGATCGCCGTCATATAGTAAGGCAGGCTTGCAAGGTACATCGCAATATCAATAGTTATTACTTTCACTTTTTTAGGCACAGCTATATAACGCGGAGAAAAATTCAAAATGCCCTTTATACCCGCTTTGACTAATTTGTCCGCTGTTTCCTGAGCCGCCTGTTCGGGAACAGCTATAATTCCAAGCTTTATTTTTCGTTTCTTTATCTTCAAAAGACTCGTCACGTCTTCGATGACAACTTTTTCTACTTTCCTGCCGATCTTTTTAGGGGAAATATCGAAAGCAACTGCAATGTCAAGACCATATTTACTAAAGCCGGAGTATGCCAAAAGCGCAGAGCCAATATTACCGACTCCTACCAAAGCTACTTTCTGCACAACAGCGATTTTGAGGATTTTCTTAACTTGCGCCGCAAGTTTTTTGACGTTATAGCCCACGCCACGAGTGCCGAAATCGCCGAAATATGAAAAATCTTTTCTTATTTGCCATGAATTAACACCAACTAATTCCGCCAGGTTCCGGCTTGATATGTTTTCCTGATCCTGTTCCGATGCAAACAGCAGACATCGCAGATAAACCGGCAGGCGCCGGACCGTTTCATCTGGAATTTTACGGTACCTCATAAGCTGCTCAACGGTCTTCTTTACTTTAGTGCTTGTGTTCACATTCACAAACTACAAAATGCAATTTATCAAGTAGTCACCACATCTGTCAAGGAATATTATGTTTTTTTTCATCATGCCAAATAAAACAAACCGCACCTAACCACTTCTAATATACAGAGTTAACCTCCGTAGAAACAAAACGGAATAAAATAATTGAAAAATTTACTCGAATAATACGGCACAAACACACAAAACTGCAACGAGCGGCAACGCATATCATTTGACCGGGGTGACCGGCCGGTTTGGGACGGCGTGAAGATAACTATCGTGACACTCTCAACTGACATACAAGAGAAGGTTATGAGTCGATAATAAGTCGTAAAAAGTAAGTGGCCGATCTGATGCCGGATACTCGATTCCGGATGCTCGATTCCGGCACCCTGAATTTCCCTGCTGTTGCATCCGTTCCGAATTTGAAAATTATCTCCCGCCGCTACCGCTGCGGCCTGCACCTCGGGCATGGCCTGCAATATTGGCGGACATGGCTGAGCTTCACCGGTATTCTGGATTTTTGGAGTTCGCGGCAACCGCCCCGGTGGTACCACATGCCATTCCTTGTTACAAAGACCAGTGTGTCGCCCGTATCAGCCGGACCTGCAATACTTGAGACACATAGCTGAGTCGTTGGTTGCGGCAGACTGTCTCGACGCCCAAGATAAATACCCACTGCGGCAACAACAACATAAATTATCGACACGGCTGCCAGGATAATCTTACGCTGCATCATTTTTCCTTTTGCAAAACCGTTTTCTAATGGTCCTGCCTTAGTAATACAATCTTTCGACTCCTTGTTTTTTATGCGTATTTTTAAGGACGGCCAACTATAACCTTTTTATTTGTAATATGTTATGAGAGTTTTTTCAAAGAAGAACTTTTGGCTTTTGTTTTTCGCCGTAGTCCGCTTTTCGCCGCCTTCGCAAGAAACTGAGGCGGCGAAAAG
>CBDVBU010000263.1:0-5769 GCA_965372295.1 uncultured Phycisphaerae bacterium | reverse complement strand
ATCGGGGTGGTAAGGATCTTTATTGTATGAAATTAATCTTCGTCAAGGTAATCGCTGTCTTTATCGAATGCATCGTCCTCGACATCCGCCGCGATGACGGAATCGAACGGAAGGTCGGAGATACTGTCATTGGATTCGCATTCGTAATCATATTCTTCATAAGCATCCATAATATCGGGATCATCGTCCCACATAATCAACTCCTTTCCAAGAGTCAAAAAACAGAGCTTTTTAGAGCAAATAACGCCGATTACGTCAGAAATAAGGCAAAATCGCTCTTTTCAGCCCACAATATGTATATTTGCTGTTTTTGCAATTCTGTACGATGTTTTAGCGAGGAGGTTCATAAAATTTTCCCCCTGCTAAAAGAAAAAAATAACCCTCCGGATATAGGTAGAATTAGAGCGATATGAGTCTTACTTTTTCCTATCTAAAACACGCTCGGAACGGCGTAAAACGCGGTTTCCCGCTCGCCGGGATTCATTGCGTAGATGCCTGGTCTTTCTTATCTCGTTTCAGCGGTTTTTTTCTGCGTTTTTTTGCGCCTCTTAAGCGAGTCCTGGGATTTCTTATTTCTGTTTCTGCCCTGGTGTTCGAGCGCTTCAAGTTCGGTCTGCTGGCCCTTATCGCCCATTGCCTTCATCCAATTGTCCAGGCGTCTCCTCATTCGTATTTTGATTGTTGTGTATTTCGGGTCCTCGGCCAGGTTATGCCATTCGTATGGGTCCATCGTAATATCGTAGAGTTCTTCGGCCGGTCTGTGCTCGTAGCGGCGAATCTTTTCCGCGGCGTCGGAGTCGGCTTCAGCCTTCTTTCGCCAGGATTTGAAGATGCTCGAATTGGTGCAGGCGTTCCGGAACTTTGTTTTCGGCGTAAAATTCCAGACATATTTGAACTTACTCGAACGGATCGAGCGGATGCCGAAATGCTCGGAGCCATTGTTAATGCCGCGGGTCGTCATCTCGCCGAAGACGTATTTTTTATGCTCTTTAGTTTCGCCCGTCAGGACCGGCAGCAGACTCTTGCCGTCAAGTACCGCCGGGGGAGTGCCGCCTGCGGCCTCGATATACGTCGGAAGGACGTCCAGGTATTCGATCATTGCATCGCTGACCGTGCCTGGCTCGATTTTGCCGGGCCAGCGGGCGATGAAGGCCGATTGCAGCCCCGTATCGTAACAGGTCCATTTGCCGAAGGGGAAACTCGAGCCCTGCTCGCTGACAACGATGACGAGCGTATTATTCGTCAGGGCGTGCTTATCCAGCAGGGCGAGCGTTTGGCCGACCTGCCAGTCATAATAGGTAATCTCGGCCAGATACCTCGTCATGTTCTCGCGCGTCTCGGCAGTATCGACAAAGTAGGGCGGCAGTTTCAATTTGGCGGCGTCGTAGCGTGAGGCATCGCCCTTGTTCCAGGGCGAATGAGGCTCGTTCGAGCAGGCGAAAAGGCAGAAAGGAGTGCTGCTATCTTTGCACCCGCTTATGAACTTGTCGATAGTTTCGAAGTCGGGATTATTGCCTTTGCCCGAATACTCGAACGGAAATACTTCCGGCGGATTAATATGTTTCTTGCCGCTAAGAGCTACGCGATAGCCGAGCGGCTTGAGATAGTGGACAACGCTTTTGGTGCCGTCTTTGGCGAAAGTGTGGTTCGGATATGCACCGCTTTTGACCGGGTAAAGGCCGGTATAGATATTGTGCCGGGTCGGCGAACACATTGGCGCCGCCTGGAAGCACTGCGTAAAACGCATCCCTTCGGATGCCAGCTTGTCTATGTTGGGAGTATAGGCCTGCCCGCCGTAGCAGCCGATGTCACGGAATGTGCAGTCGTCGGCAATAATGAAAACGAAGTTGGGCTTCGCAGATTTGCCGGAGCCGAATGAAACTCTGCCCATACTCGCTAAGGCTCCTGCGGCGGCCATCTTTAAGAATTCGCGTCTTTTCATAAACCGTTCCTTTCGTCGTAAATCGTTGCCGACCCGCCTCCTATTGTAAGATTTCGGCAGCCCGGCGTTCGTTCTCTTATTATAAACTGTCTGGCTTTGAGCTTCAATAGTCACAATACAATCAATGTGGTCCTGTAATATTTTGCGATTATTTTGAAGAAATTCTTTTGACAGAGCCGATGGGTAATACTAATAAGGAGTAAATCTGATATATTTACAGGGAAAAAAGATGAAAGGCATTAAAGGGATTGTCGTTCTTGCATTTTTGTTCTTGCCGTTTCTTTCCGCCGGCGCGTTCGGCGCGCAGGAAATTGCGATTCAAGCCGGCACCATTCTTCCGATAAGTGACGCTCCGATAGAAAACGGCATGATCCTGATAAAAGACGGAAAGATTGCTGCACTTGGGCAGAACGTTGCTGTCGGCGCGGATGCTCGGGTAATTGATGCAAGCGGCAAATTTGTCATACCGGGGCTGATTGATGCCCAATCCCGGCTGTTTGTCATTGACAGCGAGTTGAATGAGAGTCGTCCTATTGCTCCCGAGTTGAATATCCTCGATGGGCTTGACCCGTTTATCAAAGAGGCTCCGGAAGTGGCGGCGCAGGGTGTTACAGCCATCTATGTTGCGCCGGGCAGTCGCAGCTTAATCGGCGGCAGCGGCGCGGTTTTGAAACTCAACGGCTTGAAGGATGTAGGCAAGATGTTGTTGAAGGGCGATGTCGCCGTCAAGGCGGCCATTGGCGTTTCCTCAAATAACCAATCCTCGTCGCTGGGGCGTCTGGCGAATTATTCGTCAATTCGTGAAGCACTGCTTGAAACGAAAATATACATGCACAACAAGGAAAAACACGAGCGAGAGCTGGCTGAATATAATAAGAAGAAGGCTGAGTACGAGAAGAAGAAGGAAGCAAAGCCGGCAGAGAAAATTGACAAGCCGAAGCGGCCGGACCGATTCGGCCCCAATCCTACTCGTGAAGCACTTGCGAAGGTCCTGAGCAAAGAGATTCCGCTCCAGATCGAGGTTCACCGAGTCACGGATATTTTAAATGCGCTGCGTCTGGCGGATGAATTTGGTTTTAAGCTGATTCTGGATAAGTGTACCGAGGGTTATATGGTCGCAGAGGAGATTGCCCGGCGTAAAGCTCCTGTTATTCTTGGGCCTGTCTCCACTTCTTTTGTCGATATGCCCATATTGGAATACCGTAACCATGATATCCGGAATGCCGCGATCTTATCAGAGAAAGGCATCAAGCTGGCGTTGAGCGTCTCGGGCAGAGACGGTGCAAGCTCGAAATTCGTCGCGTTGGCGGCCGCGATGGCAGTGGCTAACGGCATGGACAGAGATATGGCGCTGCGGGCCGTGACATTGACCCCTGCCGAGATCCTGGGCGTGGCGGATCGAATCGGCAGCCTGGAAGTGGGCAAAGATGCCGACATCGTGATCCTAAGCGGCCATCCGTTGGATACGCTCAGCCAGGTCGAAATGGTTTTGATAGAAGGCAAAACTGTTTTTGAAAGGAAAAACCAGCAGTGAAAAAGAGAAGATTTCTGAGCTTTCTGGTTATCCTGAGTAGCTCCTTTTGCCTGGCGAGTTCCGGCAGCGAGTCGCAGAGTCTCGCTATACGTGCGGGCAAAATCTGGACGTTAACGGACGGCGTAATCACAAATGGCGTTATCATTGTCAATAATGGCAAGATACAAGCCGTCGGCGAAAACTTAGATGTCCCGGAGGGCGCCAAAGTCCTGGACATGTCGGAAAAGAATGTGATGCCGGGTATGATCGATGCTCATTGCCATATTGGCTTGTCGCTGGATATTCTCGGCGAGATGGATGAGACAGTCGCAGCCGTCGCTGCCGATATGCAGATTCTCGATGCCTTCAATCCGCATGCGGACGACGTCAGGAAAGCCCTTCGCTCCGGCGTGACAACCATTCTGCTGGCGCCGGGTTACAGGAGCCGCCGTAGTGAAGCTGGATACAAGCAAGGCAAACGACTGGGTGCTGAAGCGCACTGCCGGCGTTGAATTTTCATTGATGAATCAGGCCCTGATGTTCGACCGCGAGCCGACATCGCGAGCCGGACTTATGGAACTGATCAGGGAGGAACTGGATAAGGCGAAAGCATATAATGATGACGGTTTCAATCCATCTCGTGAGGTTCTCAAACGCGTAGTGGACGCAAACCTGCCGGCTTATATTTGGGTACACACCGTCGATGAGATCGTTTCTGCTATGGCAATCGTTGATGAATACGGATTGAATGCGATCCTCGTTGCGGCAGGGCAGGGCGATGAAGTGGCGGATATGATTTCCAAGCGGAATCTGCCCGTCATATATCCTCCACTGTTTCTTTCCAGCAAGGATAAGGACCTAAAGCGTGCCGGCAAGATAGCCAACAGCGGCGTCAAACTCGCCTTCGCATCGCTGGCCCCGAAGACCGATTTATGCGATCTGAGGACATCTGCAATCCTCGCCGCAAAGTACGGACTCGATAAGGAGACGGCATTAAAAAGCCTGACTATTAATGCCGCGGAAATCCTCGGCGTCGCCGACCGTCTCGGAAGCATCTCCGAAGGCAAAGACGCCGACCTGGTGATTCTCAATGGTGACCCGCTCCAACTGACATCCAGCATTGAGATGGTTTTAATCAATGGCAATATTGTATATAAAAGGCAGGAAGAATGAGAATCTATGTCATTTTACTGACTTTTTTGCTGCTTGTGTCGGTGTTTGTCGCGCCCGGCCGGGCAGAGGTCACGGCTATCAAGGCCGGCAAGATTTTGACGATATCGGGTAAGCCGATTACAGATGGTGTCATCCTGATCGAAGACGGAAAGATTACGGAGATCGGTACGGAGATTGACATTCCCGAAGACGCTGTCGTGATTGATGCCGGCAAGAGCGTCGTCATGCCCGGGCTTGTCGATGCCAGCGCCGTACAGCCGATTCGCGGAGATCTGAATGAGCAGTCCAGTGAGATAACGCCAACGCTTCGGATTTCCGATGCGCTGGATCCACAGAGCAAGGCTCTAAAACGCGTTGTTCAAACCGGGGTGACAACGTTGTTTGTCTCTCCGGGCCGGCGGAATGTTATCGGTGGTCTGGGTGTTATCGTCAAGCCCACAGGTAAAATTCCGCAACAAATGATTGTTAAGGACGAGGCGGCACTGACAGTTGTGATGGACATGGATTCGACCCAGGGCAATCGTATCCCTCGGCGGGAACCTGCGATTAACTTCTATTATCGACGACCGGGGACCCGAATGGCGATCATCTGGATGCTCCGCAAGAGTTTCTTCGATGCCCAGCAACAGGCGGATTCCGAACAAGCCGAAGACCCGAATCTGGCCGTTCTGTCGGCGGCGTTGAAGGATGAGATTCCCATTCACGTTAACGCTCGCCGTGCGATTGTAATTCGTGCCGCCCTGAAGGTCGCGGATGAATATGGTTTGAAGTTGATCTTTCAGGAGTGCACCGAGGGCTACAAAGTCGCCGAGCAGTTGGCCGAAAGGAAAATTCCCGTCGTATTGGGACCCTTCTACTACTATCCGGGAAGTTCGGGCCAGAGCCGCGAGGGCAGGAAAGTTAACTGGAACAATGCCGGCATCCTGGCCGAAGCCGGCGTCAAAGTGGCCCTGGCATCGGGTGGGCAATCCGGATCAATCGACATCTTAACGGCAGCGACCTTTGCCGTTCGGCACGGAATGGACCGCGACGAAGCGCTGAAAGCTATCACAATCACGCCGGCTGAAATACTCGGTGTCGCCGATCGGGTGGGGAGTCTTGAAAAAGGAAAGGATGCCGACATTGTGATTCTCAGCGGCGA
>CBDVBU010000262.1:0-5793 GCA_965372295.1 uncultured Phycisphaerae bacterium | reverse complement strand
ATGCGATGGACCTTTGTCGGCGAGCCGTTCATACCGCACCAGCTCAGGTCGGCCTCAATCGCGTCCAGGTCCCATTGTTTCATCAGCAGTCCTTGTTCTATCAATTTGCCGCACTTATGCTCGGCCAGCTCTTTGATATCCATTTCGTCCGCATCCGGGTTTTCCGCTTTGATTTTCTGCTCGACTTCGACGGGCGCCAGGGCGTTCTTGTATTTCATCATTTTTTTCGCTGCTGCAACTCTCGGCTCGTTCGCCTCGCCGGTGACGGTCAGCAGGACCGGCAGGTCGGCTTTTACCTGCTGCCATCCGTTGCCGATATTCCGCCTGGCCGTAATGGTCCTGCCCGAAAGCTCTGTAAGCTCCTCGACGTAGGTAATCTGCTTAACGCCCAGTTTTTCGGCCAACTGCGGGCCGACCTGCGCGGTATCACCGTCAATGGCCTGCCTGCCGCAGAGCACGATGTCGTAGTTTATTCTTTTTACGGCACAGCTCAGGATATAGCTGGTCGCCAGCGTATCGCTTGCCGCACACCGGCGGTCGGTCAGCAGGATTGCCTCATCGGCCCCTCGGAAAAGCGAATCGCGAAGAATCTCGCTTGCCGCCGGCAGTCCCATCGTAATCACGGTAATATGCCCGCCGAACTTATCCTTGATCTGAAGAGCCATTTCGAGGGCGTTGAGGTCCTCCGGGTTGAAAATGGCCGGCAGCGCCGAACGCTTTACCGTCCCGTCGTCGTTCATCACATCGCCCGTAATCCTTTTGGTATCAGGCACTTGCTTTATCAATACAACGCAGTTGTAACCCAACTGTTTTCTCCTTATCTTTATTGTGTTTATCAACGAAATATCTCACTTGAGATACAATATACAAAATATGAGAAATGCATTTTAGCGGGATTTACTGAAATGTCAACACAAAAGGAAGGGGGAACGCTGAATTGGTCTATTAGTGCTCTGTAGAAAACATCGTAACATGGTTTATCATTGCGAGCACCTCACCTGATTCTCAGGATGTATAAAAAAGAAAATAGCCTACTTATGTCATTGCGAAGGAGCGCAGCGACTGTGGCAATCTCAATCCTTCCGCTGCAAAAACCGTCTATTTCCTTATGAGCGAAGCGAAGCAATCTCAAACGTAACGACGATTGTTTCTGCTTGTCATGCAAGAGATTGCCACGGCCCTTCGGGCCTCGCAATGACAAATTGCAGAGGTTTTCTACAAAGTATCTATTGGTCAATCGGTACCCAGCGGCTTTATTTCGTTTTCTTTCTCCATGAAATGTATTCTATTTTAATATAGTCGCCCTCATGGCCGGTCGAAACAGGGTCCAGGCGAAGGCCCGTAATCGCACCTTCGTAGTGCGGCGATGAGCTTAAATCAATTTCGTAAGTATGATACTGCCCATCGGGACGGGTCTCAAATGAAACGCTTCTCTGCTCGGCAAAACCAGTTTCTGGGTGTGTTCTCCAGAACAGCCTTGCCCCGGTATCCTGTGTACTGCATGCGGCGTGGATATAAATCTTAGGAACATCATGGGCTTGCCAGAATCCAACCGGCCCAATGAGCTGGGGGTCGTCCTTGTCGAGCGAGATATTCAGTTCACCTCGAATAGGCCAACCGGCATCGGTTGCATTGCGATATACCCAATGTTGGCGCTCCTTCTCAAAGCGATAATCCGGCGGCGATTTGCGCTTCGAGTGCTTATAAACGTAGCGGCGAATCTCGTCCAATTTCCCCACGATAAGCATGTATTCATATTCGTACCCGATGTTATGGTCGAGGATTTCATTCAGGACCGGCGAGATATAACCGGTCGGCCCATCCTTGCTGCCGCCTTTGCCCGGGATGCCGAAGAAACCGCCTACAAATGAATACGTGTCCGGCTTGAAAACGCCGAGACCCCAGTCATTATCGTTGACAAGTGCGGCCCAGTTTTCGGTGGCTCTCCAGTGTTCCCAGGGCGAGCCTTCAACGTCCTTGAAACTTGTCCACGTTTTCGTGAAGCGTGACAGCTTGCCATTCGTAAAAGGCCTGTCGCCTGTATAGCTGAATAACCTGTACCATGGACCGTTCGTATATACGGCGGGCAGCTCCTGGCTCCGGCCGGTGTGTTGAGTCGTATCCGAACGGCGATTGTTGATGCGGCTGCGAACCTTCACGACGTTGCCTTCGAGCTGTATCCAGCTTTCAAACGTGCACTCGCCCGGCTCGTTGTCCAGCGGCCACTGCATCGGAACGCATTTGACGTAAATCGATTTTCCATCATTGCGGTGCTCGATGATACGGGAACGGTTGCCGGCATAGTCGCCGGATTGGATGGGATTCCAACCGAGGCCGGCCCAGGTTTTGGATGGCTGCTTGCCGCCCGGCGTAAAAGGCACCGGCCCGGAGTAAAACGACATTTGAATCTGCCGGCCCCAGTCGTGGTTGTTAATAATATTAATCCTGTCATCGGCATCGGCAAGATAAGTAATGGAGCCGCCGAGATTAAGGTTCACGCCGAGACGGATGGTGCCATTGTCCAAATAGCTCATCTTCTCGCCGGCAGGCTCAGACGAACTCTGCCTGGCCCATACGGCAGTCGCGTTCGTTATGGCCGTCAGAGCAAATAAAACGATATAGTAATTCCATTTTTTCATTAGTGTCACGCTCATGGAATTGAGTTTCTTCATTGCTCATCGGTCTCCTGACCATCTTGTGAGGCTTGCTGAATCTCTTTAATAATCTGCCTGGCGTGCTCTGCATGGCTGGCCGGAACGAGCACTTGTGGAACCATGCCGTCAAGACAGTAAGCGCCTTGCAGATTCTCATTCGCGATTTGAACGGGGATTCCCGCCGTCTCAAGATTTGCTTTCATCAGATAGGCAAACGTAATATCGCTCGCGGCAAAGACCTCTACATATTCGTCCATATAATCACCCCTTTCGTAGCAACGACAATAAGTTTTACGGAATTGTACCGATAATCTGCCATTATAGCAAGGTGAGAGTTAGAAAGCAGGATATGAAGTAAAAAGTAAAAAGTGAAAAGGCAAAAATAAAGCCGGCACCCGAATGTCTAATGGCATAATGCTCGTAGTCCTTTTGACTAATCAAAAAGACTATAAGCCTTTCAGTTTTGGCCGATAGCTGGAGTGGCTTCGGATTGCAGTTTGAGCAGAAAACACTTGACTTTTACCCTGCTTTCTTGTTATAATACTGTTTTAGGGGTTTATCGCGGGCGACCACGTTAAAATCGAATTACGTGGCGTGCAGGAGGTTCACCGTAGTTATCCGCGTTTTTTCAGTTCAGCGAAGGATTCGACAAAATTGGCGCTGAATGTGATTTAAGTGCAAGTTAAGGCAATGAGCTCAAAAATTTTGATTAAATCTCATGATAAAAAGTTCCTGTTTGGCATTTTGGCATTGATTTTTCTGCTGACAACGGCCCTGTCGGAAGTAGCTTCATCCCAGGAAAATCAGGCCGGCAAACAAAATATACTCCGCCAGGCATCTTTAGAATGGATGCAGGTTGGAATGGAGCAGTATCAGTCTGATCATTTCACGGATGCAGAACAATCTTTCCGCCGGGCACTTGTCTTCCAGAAATATTTAACCGCTGCCGAGCGCGAGCAGATAAACGAGTTTTTGGCAAATGCACGCATCGCCGTATCTAAGGGAAAACAGGCCGTAGCGGGTACTCATCCGGCTGATGAATCAGTTGAGCAGGATCAAACAGCTAAAGCCGCAGAAAAGGTCAAAGACAGCCAGTCCTCGACAGAAAAAGTCCTCGATAAAACAAGCGATCAACCGAGCCGGCAGAAAGTAAAATCCGTTGCCGTGGCTGAACCGAGCGTATCGAAAATTCAAGTCGAAGCGGGATCCTCGCAAGATGTTATTGTCGTGACGAATAAAAGCTTCAGCAGCAGATTGATGCGGCTCTCCGCGTGGCTGTCTCAGAACCGGCGGAAATTTCTGACGATAGGCTTGCCCGCTTTGGCGGTGCTTGTATTTATTTCGAAGCTGCAGGGAAGAAGAAAAAGGCCGGGCAGAAGGGTATATGAAAATCATGTCCCGGCAAACTCGTCATACATCGGAAGCAGATTGAACGGGAGCAAAGAAAACAACCGGCCAGGCGAAGGTTTGGGAAATGGAAGTTCAGCTTTTGCCGCCGCAGGAAGTACAAAGCGAAAGAGCTTCAGTCAGTCAACAGAACATTGGAAGAAGGAGCCGGCCGGACTAACGCCTGTTGCCGGCAAGTCGTTCAAAACAAGTGGAAAATGGCTGCAACGAAAAGACAAATATGAAACCGGCGATCATGTCATTGCGAAAGCCGGGCAGAAGCTGTGCCGTAAGTGCAACGAATTGAAGGTCCTGAGCGATTTCCATAAAGACAAATCATGCAAGGACGGCCTGGCAAGATGGTGCAAAGAATGTAAAGCCAAGGCCGCAAGGAAGAATAGCAAAAAGTCAGTTTAGCCCGCACCACTGGTGCCGGATCCAATTACGGCAGAAGCCAGAACTCAGAACTCAGAATACAGAACACAGAAGCCAGAATACAGAATACAGAATAAAGTTTAGCCCGCACCTTTACGGTGCCGAGTTGAACCACGCTATACGACATACGATATAAAATTCCTTGTTCGTTCCTCCAAAAAGTGTTAATATTAAGTTTTTGAGAGGTCCGAACCGTATAGAGATAATTGAGGAAATGACGAGATGGCGGAAAAATTGCCGGTGATAATTGATAATCGGGGCGAGAATAGTGTCTTGAACGCTCTCAAGAGACTCTTACCAAACCTTCAGAAAATAGATATCACAACGGGTGTATTTGAAATAGGTTCATTCTTACTTTTAGAAGGACTTTGGCAGGATCTTGAGCGAATTCGCATTCTCATGGGCGATGAAACCACAAAACGGACAAAGCGGGAGATTATGCAGGCCCTCCTTCAAATATCCAATTACAGTATCGAGCGTGAAAAAGAACGTGATGATGCTCTGACGGGGCTTGAGGCTGTTCGAGAAGCCATAGCTGCCAAGCAAATCGTACTACAGATATATTCAAAAGCGAAATTTCATGCAAAATCCTACCTTATGGAGTCCAAGGAGGCCAGCCCTGTCGATTTCGCCATTGTCGGCAGTTCCAATTTCACTAAACCGGGCCTCACAGAAAATGTGGAACTAAACCTGTTCAGCACGGACCAGGCCCATATTGAGAACCTTCGCAAATGGTATGAAGACGTGTGGAAAGACGGGGAGGAAGTAAGAGAAGAAATCCTGAAAGTCATCGAGCCCCACTTGAGGGAATATGACCCCTTCACAATTTATGCTAAAGCTCTATATGAGTTCTTTGCAGGGCGTGAGAAGACACAGGATGAATGGGAACTGAACGAGTCGGTTCTATATTGGAAGCTGTCCCAATACCAGAAGGATGGATATCACCAGGCTTTGGAGATTGCCGAAAGATGGAATGGCGCTCTTGTCTGCGACGGTGTCGGGCTTGGAAAGACCTTTATTGGTCTGATGATACTGGAGCGGTGTATCTACGAGAAGAAACAGGTACTCTTGGTTGTTCCAAAATCAGCCGAACAGAGTGTCTGGCTTGCAAACATAGACAGATATTTGAAGCCATATTATCCGCGCTCCATAAGACACTATTTAGATGTTGAACGTCACACGAGCTTTGGTAGACCGGAGGGCATAAAACCAGACGACCTTGATTTCTACAAGAACAATGCAGAAGTGATAATTGTCGACGAGGCGCATCACTTCCGGAATCCCAGGGCAAATAGAGGCCAGTTGTTCATGGACTTGG
>CBDVBU010000261.1:0-5797 GCA_965372295.1 uncultured Phycisphaerae bacterium | reverse complement strand
CAGGACAGGCTCTTCGACCTGGGTTCTGCATTAACACCTACGGTTTCGCCTTCTGTTCAGAGGGAATTGGACTTGCAGGAGGAACAGGCGACGACCGATAAGCCGCAGGGTCAGGCTCAATCAGAAGTTATTTTCGACGCGAATATGCCGGCACAACAGCCAAAACCGGTCGAACAATACCAGATTCGCCGGAGTTCACGTTGGGGGGTTACAGTAATTCGCGGCCAGCAGACAAAAGTCGAGGAATTCGATACTTCGGAAAATGATTCTGGCGGGACTGCTCCGAAAAAATAAAAAAATAAGTTCCTTTTGCTTACAGACGATATATACTAATATTTGTTTTAATTAGTTGCGGTCTGTCTGTGAAAGGATAAAGCATGAAGTCAGGAGTTGTAAGACCAGGGACTTGGGTCCACACGATTGAGTTTGTTCTTTTCGTTATATGTATCGGCAGCATTTCGCAATCAATCGCTGTCGGGGCAAGTTCTGACACCATCGGAGTCAATCCGGAAATTATCACGTTCATTGTCGGCGAGTCTACAATTGTCAAAGCTCCCTGGCCGACGATCCGCGTGGCTGTTACGGATCCGTCAATTGCCAACGTGGAGGTTCTGACGCCGGAGCAGGTTCTGCTTCAGGGCATCAAGGTCGGCTCGACGGACCTGATTGTCTGGAGCGAGGACGAAAGTCAAGTCCGGCAGTGGAAGGTTCAGGTAAGACTGGACACCGCGCGTTTTAAGGAAAAGCTGAATGAACTGTTCCCGGATGCCTCGCTTCAAGTCAGCGATTTCGGGGAAACGCTGATTGTCAAAGGGTTGCTGCGAAACGCAGATCAAGCGGTTCAACTCCATGATTACTTAGATAAAACCGGAACCACTTATGTGGATATGACAAGCGTAGCCGGTGCGCAGCAAGTTCAAATAGAAATTCGTATGGCAGAGGTTAGCCGGCAGGCGCTGCGGGCATTGGGTTTCAATGCTTTCCATACGGACGATGATTATTTTGGTGCTACGCGTATTGGTTCTATCTTTCCGGTTAGCATTGGTCCTGATGCTGGTCAGGTCGCAGGAGATACTACGAGTTTTGTGTTTAATGAGGTTCCAACGGCAGGCCCTCTCGTATCTATCTTCGGCGGTTTTCCAAGGGCTGATTTTGAGTTTTTTCTCCAGGCACTTGCCGAAAATCAATATTTGAGAGTTTTAGCTAATCCTACACTTGTGGCGCTAAACGGCGAAGAGGCCAGTTTTCTTGCCGGCGGCGAATTTCCAATACCGGTGCCACAAACCAGTGGAGGAGGAGGAGGTGCAATCACAATACAGTATAAGGAATATGGTGTTCGCGTATCGTTTCGCCCGACCGTTCTTGGTGACGGGTCGATTCGCTTGTTTGTGGCTCCCGAAGTCAGTGAGCGGTCGAGTGTTGAAGCGGTTGTCATTCAGGGCTCCGTTATTCCGACTTTAATAACAAGGAAAGCGGAGACCACGATAGAGCTTAGCAGTGGACAGACTTTTGCCATGGCGGGCTTGCTTCAAAACAAAGTCGAGGCGGTAAACTCTCGCATTCCGGGTCTTGGTGATTTGCCTGTGCTTGGCCCGCTGTTTCGCTCTACACGCTACCAAAAGAATGAGACAGAACTGGTTATTCTGGTAACGGCCTCATTAGTAGAACCTATGTCTCTTGCCGAAGCTCCGCCTCTTCCGGGATTCCTGCATTCGGATCCCAATGACTGGGAGTTCTATCTCGAAGGTCGGCTTGAAGGCAAGGAGCCGGCAAAGATCAACTCGAATGACGCTGAATGGCTAAAGCAGATGAATCTCGATCAGTTAGTGGGACCGGGCGCCTGGGATTCCTACAACGAACCGATTTCTTCAAGCCGGGCCGGCAGAGCATCTAATATGAGTCGCAAAGGTGCAGACACACAAAACCCTCAGGGAAATGAAAAAGAGGAAAGCTGAAATCAATAGAAGACTGTGATGGATTTTATGCCTGCATTTGCTGCAGATATTTTTCATCTGTAGAAGACAAAAGAATGGAGAAGTGAAATCAGAAGTGACATCGGAATATAACATATTGTTGGTAACCGAAGAAGATGCCACGGTGGAGAAAATAAAGTCGGCTTTGGATGAAAGCGACTTCCTGCACCTGGCTGGTATCCGTAAAGAAGTGTCGGATTTGAGAAGTTACTTGTCGAAGAAAAAAGTTCAAGCGGTCGCAGTTGATATCGATCCGGATCCTTCACAAGTTCTGTATGAGTTAACCGCGATCCTGGCTGCGTACCCGGAAATATATGTCGTGGTGATTTGCAGCCATTTTACCAAGAAACTGGCTCTCCAGGCCATGCAAGCAGGGGTAAGACATTTCGTAGAGAAAAAAACAATCGCAACAGAACTAACCCAGGAACTCCAGCAACTCATCCACGGCAGTGCGAAAAAGGCTAAATTAGACTCAACAGTCATATCGATATTTTCTGCCGGCGGGGGTTGCGGCGCCACTACGGTTGCGATCAATCTTGCCAATGAACTTCGACTGTTGTCGTCCCAACCTGTTTTAGTGATCGATTTGGATAGTTGCTATGGAACTGTCTCGACGTATCTGGGGATCAAGAGTCAGTTTGGTATCGCAGATGTTTTAACTCGCAAGGGCTTGATAGACCGGCATCTGATACAATCAAGCGCCTACGGTTACATGGAAAATTTTCATGTTCTTCCGAGTCCTGCCGGCATTGAATCCCCAAGAGCCAAGTCGCTTCAGTTAGAAAATCTGCCCCGTGCTCTTGAAGCATGTAGGGAAGTTTACCGGTACACTGTAATCGATGCTCCTCGTATGCCGGAAAGCGATGTTGCTGATTTAGCCGGTTTGAGTGATGTTGTGCTGGTTGTATTTCAACTTACGGTTAAGGATGTGAATTATGCCCGATCCATGGTTTTATCTTTGACAAAATCCGGAATTGCAGGCGACAAAATCATATCTTTGGCAAATCGGGTCAAGACGCGAGGGCCGTTAGTCAGGTTTGAAGATGGCAAGAAGGCGGTAGGGGTAAAGTCTTGCCAAGCCATTCGGAGCGATTGGCGTAAGGCGATGAAGTCCGTTAATAAAGCTCAACCTTTAGCCCAGGTTGTACAAAAATCAGGCTTACGCAGCGATTTTCGAAAACTTGCGGCCAAAGTATGTACTTTGGGAGTTAATGGTAGCAGTAAAATCTAAGGGTGATTAAGAATGATTGAAAAACAAGAACAGATATCTGAATCAGAAAACGATGGCCATAGTGAAAACGTGGCTTTGCAGAAAATAAAGGTGGATATACATCGGAAGCTGCTGGAGGTCTTAGATCTCAATGAGGCCCGGCAAATACCCATCGAGCAATTACATCAGGAATGCAGCAACAGGGTGGACGCTTTACTGAATGCGCGACAGTACCCGATGTCGGGTCCCGATAAGCAACGGTTGCTTCGCGAGGTGATGGATGAAGTTTTTGGCTTTGGCCCTTTGGAGATATTGCTCCGTGATCCAGACGTCAGCGACATCCTGGTAAACGGCCCGCATCAGATTTATATAGAAAAATACGGGCTGCTTGAAAAGACCGATGTAACTTTTATGGATGATAAACACCTGATGCGAATCATCAACCGGATCGGCACGAATGTCGGACGCCGGATCGATGAAAGTACGCCGATGCTCGATGCTCGCTTGCCGGACGGTTCTCGTGTCAATGCTATCATACCGCCTCTTGCCCTTGATGGACCTATGGTTAGTATTAGACGTTTTGGTGTCAGCCCGATTGATATCCACCGGCTGCTCGAATTCGATACGTTGACAGAGGATATGGCCTTCTTTATGAAGGCCTGTGTACAATGCAGGATGAACATTCTGATATCGGGGGGAACCGGAACGGGCAAAACCACATTTCTTAATGCGTTATCGCGATGGATTCCAGATGGGGAGCGAGTAGTAACCATCGAAGATGCTGCTGAATTGCAATTACAACGAGAACACGTTATACGCCTGGAAACCAGGCCGCCAAATATTGAGGGCGAGGGTTGTATTACACAGCGCGATCTTGTACGTAATACTCTCAGAATGCGTCCCGATCGAATTATTGTCGGTGAAGTTCGCGGCGCCGAGGCTCTGGATATGTTGCAGGCGATGAATACAGGTCACGAAGGATCGATGACTACAGTGCATGCGAACAACCCGAGGGATGCTCTACGCCGGCTTGAGAATATGGTGAGTATGTCCGGGATTAACTATCCCATAGGTGCTATTCGAGAACAACTGAGCTCTGCGCTTGACGTATTGATCCATTTGAAACGTATGGCAGGTGGTCGACGAAAAGTAACAAAAATCGTGGAAATTACATCAATGGAAGGTGATACAATTTGCCTTCACGATATTTTTGAATTCAATCAGACTGGTGTTGACGATGAAGGTCACGCCTGCGGGCAGTTTGAAGCCTGCGGGGTTCGTCCGCTTTTGCTGAACCGGTTGCAGGCGAAGGGCGTGGAAGTGCCGCTCGATTTATTCAAACGCAGAGTTCTTGTTAAAACCGGCACAAACAATAATAAATAACGAATATTCCCTGAAAAGATAGTCGATACCGTGATATAAGGCTATAAAAATCGCATTAAGGATGAATATAAAACCTGTCTTATGTCTAAATTTACGAAACAAAAAAAGTTATGTAACGAGTAACTGCAAGTAGGGTTCGAAATTTATGAACCAGCAACAATTGATAAATATAATAGCCATGATGGCAATCTTCGGATTGGTTTTTTCCGTCTGGTGTATCTGTATTTTTCTTTGGTTCGGTAAGTATGTAAGCCGTTTGCAGTCGGTGCAAAAAAGATTAGGTATTGTAAAAAAAGAAACCGATGAGTCTCACACTTTACGGCTTTGGCGTGAGACACAACAAAATACCGGAAATGCTTTCTTAGCGGAAAAACTGACTTGGGAGGAACGCCTGGAACAACTAAGGCGATCTGCTGGGTGGCCTATGTCGGCACAAATTGTTATCTTAGGAGTAATTGGCGCAACTATTTTGGGTTTTATAATAGCATATTTCTGGGGCGGCAGGATAACATGGGCATTTGCTGTTTCAATCGCGATTGTGGTCGGATTTTGGAGCTACACGCGATCCTGTATTTCGAAAAATGCAGCTTTGCTTGAGAGACAACTTGTTGACGCATTAGGCATTGCTGCTCGTGCGCTTCGTGCCGGACATCCTTTATTGGGAGCCTTTCAATTGATTTCAGAAGAAATCGATGAACCCTTGAAGGATATTTTTCTAAGAATCTGCCAGGAACAAATGCTCGGCTTGGATCTGAAAGAGTCTGTCCAAAAAGTTGCACAAAGCAGCTATAATTCTGAATTGAAATTCTTCGCCACAGCGGTTGCCATACAGCTACAGAGCGGAGGAAATCTGGCTGATTTGATGGACAGTTTGGCATCTGTGATCCGATCGCGAATAAAATTAAATCGGCGAGTTCGTGTTATGACGGCGCAGACGCAATTCAGCAAAAGACTATTAATTGCGCTACCCGTCATCATGTTTTTTTTCATGGATATTAGTAATCCTCAATACATGGAGCCGCTCTATACAACGACGATCGGCAGATTTATGTTGCTAATGATGGCTTCTTCAATCTTATTTGGTGCTTGGGTGATGAACCGTATGTGCATATTGCGTTTCTAAGCTATAAAAGAATTTATTCACTTCGCAGGGTACCGCCGGTAATGGATGCTATAGGAAACAAAATAATAATTCCTGGACTGACTTTTTTGTCCATATTTACGATTGGAG
>CBDVBU010000260.1:0-5816 GCA_965372295.1 uncultured Phycisphaerae bacterium | reverse complement strand
GGGAATGTCACAGAGTCAGAAAATCGTCGCAATCAACAACGATCCAGACGCCCCTATTTTCGGAGTCGCGCATTAAAAAAACATAGGCGACCAGAACGAGGTCCGTCCGAAAATGATAAAATCTATTAAAGAGAAAAGTATGAAGGACTAAGGGAATTAGACTAAAGCTGTCATTGCGAGCCGGCCAAAGGCCGGCGTGGCAATCTCATCTGTTGCATCCTGGATTGCTTCGCTTTGCTCGCAATGACCATAAGGAAAACGGAATAGACAATGGGAAATTTTTATAGCGACAATAACGACATTAAATTTTTATTCCGGCACGTGGACCTGGGCACTTTGGTGAAAATCCGCGAGGAGGGCTTCAAGTTCGCAAGTGAATTCGATCACGCTCCTGTCGACGCCGACGAAGCTATACAAAACTATGAAATGGTGCTGGATTCGCTGGGTGAACTCTGCGCCGAGTTTATAGCACCGCGGGCCGAAGACGTGGACCGCCAGGGCAACATCCTGAATAAGGACGGCTCGGTAACACGCGCCAAGGGCATCGCCGAAGCCATCGAAAAGCTCAGTCAGGCCGAGGTCATGGGCTTTACGCTGCCCCACCGCTTCGGCGGATTGAATTTCCCCACCATCATCTATTCGATGGCGATCGAGATCGTCTCTCGCGCCGATGCGGCGTTGATGAACATCTTCGGCCTGCAGGGAATCGCCGAGACCATTAACGCCTTCGCATCCGAAGAGATCAAGCAGAAATACCTGCACGATTTTTCGGCAGGTAAAGTAACCGGTGCGATGGTGCTGACCGAGCCGGACGCCGGCTCCGACTTACAGTCAATTAAAGTCTCAGGATACAACCTGGAGGAAAAGGATAAACCGGCAAGTGTCCATCAAGACGCTGAAGGAAACTGGCTCCTGCACGGAGTTAAGCGTTTCATCACGAACGGATGCGGCGAGGTGCTGCTGGTATTGGCTCGCAGTGAGCCGGACAGAAACGGAGGATTGGGACTTAGTTTATTTGTCTGCGAGCCGGGGCCGACCGTGCACATTCGCCGGCTGGAAGACAAGCTCGGCATCCACGGTTCGCCCACGTGCGAAATATTCTTCGATAATACGCCCTGTGAAATAATCGGCGAACGCCAGCGCGGACTTGTCACCTACGTTATGAGCCTGATGAACGGGGCGCGTATCGGTATCGCGGCACAATCGATGGGGATTGCCGAAGCAGCCTACCGCATCGCCCGTGACTATGCCAGCACGAGAAAGCAGTTCGCCGTGGCAATCGAGAAGCTGCCCGCCGTGCGTGACATGCTGATCGATATGAAGATTGCCATCGAAGCCGGGAGGGCGCTGTTGTACGAGACATCGTGGGTCGTGGATTTGGAAATCGGGTACGCCAAGCGGCTCGAAACGAATCCGCCCTCCGACAAAGCCGAAGCCAAACAGTTTAAGAAAGATTCTCGAAAGTACAGAAGATATGCAGCGACGCTGACGCCGATGAGTAAGTACTACTGCTCGGAGATGTGCAACAGCGTGACTTACGATTCGATCCAGGTGCTCGGCGGCAGCGGCTATATGCGGGATTATGCCTGTGAGCGGCTCAGCCGGGATGCAAGGATTACGACAATCTACGAAGGAACGAGCCAGTTGCAGGTCGTCGCTGCGGTGCGCGGCGTCTGCAACGGGACAGCCGAGAAATTTATGGCCGAGCTGGCAGAGCAGGATTACGACAGCGAAGTCAAGGACCTGCTGGAAACACTCGCCGAAGGAAGGAAGCTTTTGGAAGAAGCAGTAGCCTATGTAAAGCAGCAGGGCAACGAATATATGGACCTTTACGGCAGGCCGCTGGTCGATATCGCCATCGATTTGATTAACGGCTATCTGTTCTGCGGCCAGGCCAGCACTAAAGTGCAGATGGAAGTCCCGGTCGCAGAGAACGGCGCCGGCAACGACAAAACCATCCCGATGAAAAAACGCAAGGCCATCCTCGCCCGCCGATACATTACCAAGAACGCCCCGAAAATTGCCGCTTTGGCCGAATTGATCCGAACCGGCGACAAATCCACGTTCACAGAGTACGAAGTCCTCATCGGCCCCGTGCAGGAACTGGGATAAAATCATTGTAAATTGTTGAGTATAGATTGTATAATAAGGTCTCAGATACGATACCGAGGTCTTATTTATACAATTTTAAGACACGCTAAGGATACGCAATGGGCTTAGATGAAATTCGACGGCGAATTTTAGATAATCGTCAGAAAATCCGACAATATGGCGTGAATAGAATCGGTTTTTTCGGCTCCATTGTGCGCGGGCAGCAGCGAAAGGATTCTGATATTGACCTGCTGGTGTTTTTTGATGAGGGAAAATTATCGTTCGGCAGTTATATGGATTTGAATTTTTATCTTGAAGACCTTCTGCATGCCAAAGTCGACCTTTTGACCCCAGAGCAAATCAGCCCCCATATTATGCCGTTCATTCAAAAGGAAATACGATATGAAAACCTGTAGGCCGTATCTGATACATATCTTACAGGAAATCGAATACCTCAGCGGGGAATCTTCGCATCTGAGCTTCGAACAATTCGCCTCCGACGAAACACGCAAACGCGCCTTTGTCCGAAGCCTCGAAATAATCGGAGAAGCGGCCAAAAATATTCCGGATTCGGTCAGACAACAATATCCGGCCATCGCTTGGCGCAGAATCGCAGGGATGAGAGATAAGCTGATTCATTTTTACTTCGGGGTCAATTATCATCTAATCTGGTCGGTTATAAAGGATGAATTGCCGGTCTTAAAGGAGCAAATCCGTAAAATTCTGTCGGAGAATCAATAATATATGGGACAAGCGATAAGCAAATTAACCATTAAAGGTTACAAATCCATTCGAAATCTCGATAATTTCGAGCTTCGAAATCTAAATATCCTGATCGGCCCAAACGGCTCAGGAAAAAGTAACTTTGTTAGTTTCTTTGAGTTTTTGCTGAGATTTGAAGAGGGAGAAGAATCGTTCACTACTTATGTTCAAAAAAAAGGGGGTGCAGGCCGATTCCTTTATTTGGGCTCCAAGACTACAGATCAAATTACAATAAGTTTCTCTTTTCCTTCTGGGGCTGAGTACTATCGGGATTTAGTCGCTACTTCTGATAATAAACTTGTCAAGAGTAGGCCTACTTTGCCTGTTAGAGGGAGTTCAAAAAAAGATGTCACCGAAATCATTCGTTTTGTGAAAACAAAGATACATAAAGAGTGGCAAATATATCATTTTCATGATACGAGCGATTTTGCAGCGGTAAAAAGAACGTGTTCTAAAAGGGATTATGAATATTTAAGACCTGACGCGAGCAATTTGGCGGCGTTTCTGCTTTTTCTTAGTAAAAAGCATGAAAAGGAATATCAGTATATCCGTGAAGTAATTCAATTGTCTGCCCCATTTTTTGATGATTTCTTATTGAGAGATTCTTTAGATAATCCGGATGAAACATTATTGGAATGGCGCCAGAAAGGATCGGATTATCCGTTTCATCCCAGCCAGATATCGGATGGCACATTGCGTTTTATCTGTCTGGCTACAGCGCTGTTGCAGCCTGATCCACCTTCGACAATTTTATTAGATGAGCCGGAACTTGGATTGCATCCTTACGCTTTAACACTATTAGCAGGCTTAATCCAGAAGGCCTCGTTTAAAACACAGGTTATTGTAGCTACGCAATCGGCGAGTTTTATTAGTCACTTCGATCCCGGAGATATTATTGTTGTTGAGCGGAAAAATGAAGAATCAGTATTCAAACAACTTCCACTGGAAAAATTAAAACAATGGATTGACGATTATTCTCTCGGCGAACTTTGGGAAATGAATCTTCTGGAGGGGAGGCCGGGGAATGAATAGGGTTCGTGTCCTTGTGGAAGGTCAGACAGAACAAGCTTTCTTAAGAGATATTTTAATACCTTATTTTGATCCTCGTCAGATTTACTTACACGCGGTTAAGATTAAGCGACAAGGTGGAATAACCCGGTACGCTAAAGCTAAAGATGTTATTATTAGATCTTTGAAAGAAGATTCCGCTTTGATTTGTACAACGATGGTTGATTTTTATGGAATGCCTGCGGACTGGCCCGGCAGAGATCAGGCAAATCGTTGTCAAAGTTACGCTGAAAAAGCTGATATAGTCGAAGGCAGCATTTTGAAGGATATTGCCGGGCATTTGGGAAACTCTTTTAATCCTCGTCGTCTTATGCCTTATATTCAGATGCACGAATTTGAAGCGTTGCTCTTTTCATCTCCTGTGAAATTAGCGGAGAGTCTTGGTGATAAAAAGTTATCTTCTACTTTCCTGACAATACGGAATAAATTTTCAAGCCCTGAAGAGATTAACGATCATTATGACACATGCCCTTCGCGGCAAATTGAAGGAGTGTTGCACGGTTTTAAAAAAACAATAAACGGCATAACCGCAGCAAGTCGAATTGGTTTGGAAACAATGCGTCAGGAATGTCCGCATTTTAACGAATGGATTACAAAATTAGAGGATATTGGGAATCAATAAAACTTTATGTTAAAAGCAGTTATATTTGATTTTGACGGCGTTATTACCGATTCCGAGGTTCTGCACCTGCGGGCGTTTAATCAGTCGCTGGTTCCTTACGGCGTCGAGATATCCACAAAGGATTATTATACGAACTATCTCGGTTTCAGTGACTTCGATTGCTACAAAACGCTCGTCGACAACAAACTGCTTAAAATCGACGAGCAGCAAATCGGCGAAATCATCAGCCGGAAAAGCAAAATCTTCGAAGATTTGACAAAGACCGAGGGCCGGACAATCGAGGGTGTGCAAGAGTTTTTGCAGATGCTCAAGCAAAACAATATCCCTATGGCGATTTGCTCAGGCTCGCTCCTGGTGGAAATCGAAGTTATGCTGGAAGAGTCCAATTTGCGGCATTTCTTCGCCGAGATCGTCTCGGCCGAGCAGGTAAAAAAAGGCAAGCCCCACCCGGAAGGATTCCTTTTAGCCCTGCAAAAACTCAATAAAAATTGTCGCCCCCCTATCACCGCCAACGAGTGCATCGTAATAGAGGACTCCAACTGGGGCCTGCAGGCCGGCAAAGCCGCGGGAATGCACACCGTCGCCGTAACAAACTCCTACGAAGCCGAGCAGTTGACTATGGCCGAAAAAATCGTCTCCCACCTGAACGAATTGACCATTAACGACCTGCAGCAACTTTGTGCGTAAAACCGGCATTGGCAACAAGTTGGCCCTCCTCAGAAACTTTTATTATTCGATTCCAGGCTAAGGTCGGATGCTATTTGAGCCGATAAAAAGAATATAATTGCGGAAAACCAACTCATGCCGGAACGGAATCGGTAGCGGGTTTTGATAGAAAGGCAAGGTAGATACGATGAGAATGAAAAAGCTCTGGGTTTTTGTTGCTATTCTCGCGGTCGGTTGTGGCATTTGGGCCGTCCTGTTTCGGACTAATTTGATGCCGGAGCAGAAGGTAACTATTAGCAAGTTTATTCAAGACATCATGCCGGGAAGGCGAAAGGGACTCATACGCGGTATAGTCTCCAGCGAAGACAGTTTCACTGCCCTTATCGATACTCAAGCAGTCCGTGAAGGAGACACTATTCACGGCGTCAAAATTGTCAAGATATATGTGGACAAGGTCGAATTTGAGAAAAACGGCAGGCAGTGGACTCAGGGACTGAACGAGACTCCCAGCCGGCAGTGGCGTGTGAATACCGAAGCAATAGCCAAAGATGAAATCGAGACGATTGAGAAGGACCCGAACTTAGCTGAAGCCTGCATTAGTCGGGCA
>CBDVBU010000259.1:0-5850 GCA_965372295.1 uncultured Phycisphaerae bacterium | reverse complement strand
GGTTCGGTCCTCCTAATGACAGTCTTTGTTATAGCGTTTCTCTCTGCGCTGGCTATGGGTATGCTACAGATGAATACCGAGGAAATCCAGATTGTGCAAAACCAGATGTTCTCGGCTGAAGCTTTCGCTACGGCTGAAGCCGGCCTGAACGATGCTTTCAGCGAGATTCGAGCCAACGCGAGCTGGAACGCCGGCTTCACAGACAAAGCCTTTAACGGCGGTTCATACACAGTCGATGTCAATGGCTTCACTATAACATCTACAGGTACTTCATCGCAGGGTTTTGTCGGACGAGTTGAAGCCGACATAACAGTCGGGAGCAGCAGCCCATACGTGATAAGAATTGATCATCTGAGGATAAACGAATAATGTTGAAACCCAAGACGGCATTAGGTATTAATATTTCGGACAGCCGAATAACGCTGGCGCTGGTAAGGAAGAACAAAAGCGGCGTCAAATTAATAAAAGCGGCCGGCTGCCCTGCCCCCGATGGGGCGATAAAGAACGGCAACATCGAAGATGCGAAAGCTATAGCCAAAGCGATTAAGAAACTGAAAGCCAAAAACAGAATTCATTCGCATCGCACAGCATTCTGTCTGGTTGCCAATCCAACCCTGATACAAATCCTGGATTTGCCCAAAGATGCCCGGAATAATGCAAGGCAATTTGTGCACAATGAAGTCAAACACTATGCCGTGCTGCCGATCAAAAATGCGGCGGTCGATTTCTGCGGCATCAAATCGTCGGCAAAGTCACCGGATCGCCGAGTGCTCGTCGTTGCAACCGATAAGCAGAAGATTACTACCGCCTCCACGATCCTTAATAAAGAAGGCTTGAATATCGATGCAATTGAACCTGCCTGGATAGCCTATATCAGGGCGTGCTATGCAAAAAAAATCGCAGGGACATTCGATGCGAACCGTCTCTTCGCCATCGCCTGCGATGGGACGCTCACTCTGTCTCTGTTCAGAAACCAGCGGTTGGATTTCGTCAGAACGGAACGGATCGAGCCGGAAACGTTGCAGTCTGAAGATTATTCTCAATGGCTGGCGGAAAAAATCAATGCGGTGATGAAGTTCTACGAACTTGAGGCCTCCGATAAGCAGAATAAATGGCATGTCACGCTGGTTACGGACACAAATGGCCAGTCCGCTTCCGAAACAGCAGAATCGCTTCAAGTAAAACTTAGCCCGGCGGAACTTGAAGTCAGAACACTCGAACACGCACACCTAACCATAGCCGTCGGACTGGCGATGAAACTTCTGAACGTTCCTGGCCCCGGCCTGAATATCGATCTTCTTCCACCGGAGCTGATCGAAGCCAAATCAGCAGAAAAACGGGCTTTGATGATAGCAAATATTGCAGCGGCAATCATATTTATACTTATTATGAGCGTCGGATTTCTCACTGCGAAAGGGAAAAAGGTCAACGCACATTTAAATCAAAACAGGCAATCGCAGGTCAGCCGGAAAACGCCGGAACTGCTGAACAAACAAGCATCACTGCAGAAGCAAATCACCGACGTTTCCGAGAAGCTTGATGTCTCGGAGGATGCTTTAAGCTCCTGTTCGCCCTTGAAGTGGGGTCCAATCCTCTCCGATATCAGGCAAGCAACACCCAAAACGGTAAGGCTCACGGGACTTCGCAGCAGTGACAATTCCAGGATGCTGCTCGACGGACAGGCGCTTTCCTACAGCGCTATTTATCTTTTCGTCGATGCGCTCGGTACCTGCAAAAACATAAAATCGGCTTCGCTGATCGTAACCGAAAAATATAGAGGATCGGAGCCTCTGGTGAAGTACTCGATTCTCTGTTCGATAATTCAGTAAAAGGAACATTCGTCGATGTTACCGGAACATTTGACAAAATCAACACGTTCGGCAAAGACTGCCATGTTCGCAGCGCTTGTGCTGATCGGAGCCGTCGCCGTTTACAACCGGGTTGTCACACCGCACCGGAATTATCTTCTGGCGGCACAGCGATACGAGTCGGTGGTGGACCGTCTTGAGAGGAAAAATCAAACGATTCGTCACGACCTGACAGTTAAGAAAAGCAAGCTCGAAGAACTTCAGGAGAAGTTCAGACAGACTCATCTCGGATTATTCGATCCGGCCGAAGCAAGACGTTTCTTCACCAATATCCAGGCCAAATCTGAAGAGGCAGGCTGCATTGTCTCTCTATTGACATTTTCACCAGACAGCCCGGTAACCGAGAAGAAACGCTCGAAGTCGAACCACTATATCACCAAACAGCAGGCAATCTTAAGCGTTGCGGGCAGCTATGGGAACATTGTGACTCTGATGGATAAACTCCAGGACAGCCCTAAAAAGGTGTGTATCGATTCGGTCGGAATCAATGCCGACGATCAGGGCACTGTTCACTTGAAATGCGAGATGACCGTCACTATTTATGTCATCCACAGAAAGGAAGAACACCAGCATGATTGAATCCAGGTATGTTGTTATAATAGCCTTGTGTTTTTTAATGGTTGCTGTCTGCCTGTCGAATGGCGCAGCGCAGCCGCAGCAAGTTGATGCTGAACAGACAAAGATTGATATCGGCAGAGACGATCCCTTTGCGAAGTTGGTTACGAACGAAACGCTGCCCGTCCTGCCGGCAGTATCCGGGGCCGCCGGCATCCGTCGGGGTACTCCCGAACTGTTTGTGCAAACGGTCATGCTCAACTTTCTCGACGCCAAGAGCCTAAAGCAGGCGATTGACAGCATGAGTTCCGAGTTCGGCAGCATTGCGATCAATGAGAAAAACAATTCCCTGATCGTCTGTGACACAAAAGAGAATCTTGCCAAGATTATCGCCGAGATTAAAAAGGCCGACAAAACGCCGCAGCAGATTATGATCGAGGTGGTAATCCTTGATGTTCAGCTCAACGACGATACTGAAATCGGCATCAATTGGGATCTACTCTCGGACAAAAGATACAACGTAGGCTACAGACAGAACTTCACAGCAAACCGGCTGGGTTCGACGCAGGAAACCGCCGCGACCATCGGGAATGCTACTGCCTTCAATACCACCGGCCTCGGCGGCTCCTTCTCCGTTATAAGCGGCACAGTTCGCAACGTCGTTCATTTGATACAGCAAAAAAGAGAGGTCGAGATTCTCGCCAGTCCCAGGGTGATGATGGTCAGCGGAGAATCCGCTTCCCTCCAGGCCGTGGAAGAGCTGCCATATACGGAAGTCATCGACACCGCAGCCGGAGGCGCAGCAGCGATTACATCCACGGAGTTCAAGAATGTCGGCATTCAGTTGGATGTCGAAGCTACCCTGACCGACAACGACGATATTTTTCTTACCGTTGACATCGAACAGAACGTCGCCACCGGCCAAAGCGATACCGAAGTCCCCATCGTGGACACCAGGAAAGCCAACACTTCACTTCTGCTGAAGGATGGTCAGGTCGTCATTTTCGGCGGCCTCAGACGGCAGGAAAAAACCAAAGAGGTCGACCAAATCCCGTTTATCGCCGATTTGCCGATTATCGGCGGACTGTTCAAGAGCACACAAATCGTTACTAAAAATTCCGAACTGATCGTATTTCTCTCGCCCCATATTTATAAGGACGAGCCGATTCCCGACGATGCCATGTCCAAGTTCAGGCAAATACGAGACAGACCGATGCTCTCATCACAAAACGACAGGGAGGCCATTAAGAAGAAACTGCTGGAGAAAATCAAAAAACTACGAAACGAAAAGAATCCGGACAACACCGAAGAACTGCTGTCAAATCTTACCTCGCTGGAAAAGATTCTTAGCGAGGAAATGCGGGAAACTCTGGATTCGTCGGAAAAGGTTCTGGCAGGCAACGAAATGTAATATTCTCGTTCTGCGTTCTGAGTGCGGCGTTCTGAGTACTGCAGAACGCGGAACACTGTACTCAGCACGAGTCAGGAAACTTCTCGTAATGTGACCGCGCGTGCAAGTCGATAGAAGTATGGGGATCCCATTTTGCAATCAGATCGCAAAATGGGAACCCTGTAAGATGATTTTCTAATGTCCTTTGGGGGATGTTGAAAGGAAAGTTAAGATGTTGAAGTTGTTTAAGTCAAAAGGCAAAACCGCCCGGGTGAGGATACTTCTCGTCGATGATGAGCCTGATTTGGTCGAGACCATTCAATGCAGGCTTGAGGCAAATAGCTTTGATGTGATTACCGCCTCCGATGGACAAGAAGGGCTGGAGAAGGCAGCAAAAGAAAATCCGGATATTATTCTATTGGACACAAACATGCCCGTGATGAACGGCCGTGAGATGCTCGAACAGCTAAGAAAGCACCCGGACACAAAAGACATCCCTGTAATAATGTGCACAGCGCTCTGCGAGGCACAGGATATAGCTGCTGCCTCGGTCTATGGCATAGCGGATTATGTGACTAAGCCATTTGACTGTACGGAGCTGGTTGAAAAAATTACAAATGCCCTCAACAAATAAATTTCAGGAAATAAGTTAAGCTGGGTGCCGCCGTAATGGAATATACAAAATACAAAGTTTTGCTGATTGAAGATGACAAACTCGATCGCATGGCTTTCGAGCACTTTGTCAAAGACCACAAGCTGCTGTATGATTACACAGCAGCCCAATCCATTTCAGAAGCCAAAGAGATATTGAAATCAGAGCAATTTGATATTATCGTCTCTGATTACTCTCTTGGAGACGGAACGGCACTCGATATCCTGAATTCGGTTAAGGATATCCCCATAATACTGATCACAGGGGCTGCCGACGAACAGGTTGCGACTGAAGCCTGGAGGGCCGGCGCCTATGACTATCTGTCAAAAGACATCGACCGGAATTATCTTAAAGCTGTTCCAAAAACAATCGAAAATGCCATTCAGCGCAAGAAAGCGGAGGACGCACTTGACAGAAAGCAAAAAGACCTGGAAGCAATATTTGATGCGGCACCTGTTGGTATGCTATTAGCCGATGAGAATATGGTAGTCACGCACGCTAACGAAGCCATCAAGCAAATGTGCCACAAAGAGTATCCACAGATTATCGATCGACAAATCGGAGATGCACTGGGTTGCGTCAACAGCACGTATAACGAGAAAGGGTGCGGATACGGACCTGCTTGCGCAGTATGTTTGCTCAAAAACGCAATAAAGAGTGTGTTGGATTTGGACCAGTCTGTTCGCGGGATTGAAATACATCCTACGCTTGAAATTGACAACAAAGAAATTGAGTTCTGGCTCTGCATCAGTGTCGAACCGGTAGTTATTGATGGCCGCAGGCATGTAATCGCTGCGATTGATGACATCACCGACCATAAGAAGGCAGAAGACGAACGCCGGTTAGCAGAAGAAAAGTACCGAACGATCTTCGAAAATTCAGCCGTCGCTATCACATTAGTGGATAAACAGGAGCGGCTGATTTCATGGAACAAGTTTACCGAGGGATTCTTGGGGATGGGTAAGGACGACCTATATCTCAAACCCGTCAGCTCCTTTTACCCCACCCGGGAATGGGAAAGAATAAGAGCACATAACGTCAGGCAAAAAGGAATGCAGCACCATCTGGAAACTGTGATGATTAAGAAGGACGGCACGTTAATCGACGTTGATATTTCACTGAGCATCTTGAAAAATACCGATGGCGAAACGACCGGCTCGATCGGCGTAATCAGGGATATTACCGAGCGAAAAAGAGCAGAAGAGGAACTGAAAGAGACAATGGAATTGAAATCACAGTTCATCTCCACGGTTTCCCACGAGCTGCGAACACCTCTGGCCGCGATGAAAGAAGGACTCGGCATCGTCTTGGATGGAGTCGCCGGTCGAATCAATAAAAAACAAAAGAAATTTCTGGGAATCACAAAGAGGAACATCGACAGACTC
>CBDVBU010000258.1:0-5878 GCA_965372295.1 uncultured Phycisphaerae bacterium | reverse complement strand
AAAAAGCAGGCAAAAGGGACAGGCCTGGGTCTGAATCTTGTAAAACAAATGGTGGAAACGGTTCATGGCGGCCGAGTGTTTGTTACGAGCAAGGTCGGTGAAGGGAGTACCTTCGGTTTTGAGCTGCCTTTGGCGACAAGGCAATCGGCCTCAATAGTGTAGAAATTGTGAAAAACGCGAGAATCGTGCGATTAACGCTGCACGATGTAAGTCAATTTTGGGTGGAGGCAAGATAATGGCTGACAAGAAAGTTTTAATTGTAGACGACGAGATACATATCATTCATGTAGTGGCTATTAAACTTCGAAATAATGGTTATGAGGTCATTTCGGCTGATAATGGCGCCGAAGCTTTTGATCTGGCACTGAGAGACAAGCCGAATATTATTGTTACGGATTTTCAAATGCCGGTTATGACTGGGCTGGAGCTTGTGGAGAAGCTGAGACAGCATGAGGAAACGAAAGATATACCTGTGATTATGCTGACTGCCAGAAGCTTTGCTATTCCACAAGAGCAGCAGGAAGATTTGCAGATATCAGGATGTCTGAGTAAGCCTTTTAGTCCGAGGGAGTTGTTAGGAAATATCGAAGACATTCTGTATGAGAAAGAATTAGTAACGGACAATTGATGACTAAGAAAAATCAATAATCGTTTGTAAGCTATGTTGGATACAATAAGAAACACTTTAGCAACCTCCCAGTTATGCGAATTGGAGGTATTTGGTAACAGGATAAACAGGTTCGGCGCAAATTTTGCAGTTTGTGGTATCAAGGGTGAGGTCGTCTTGCTTTGTGAAGCCAAAAAATTCAAAAGCAGCAAGGCGCGATTCGCTGAATTTACCAGGCGGGCTTTAGACCAAAATAGTATCAAAAACTGCTCAAAAGATGCCGGACTGCCTGTTCAGCGATTTGGCGATGAGGGTATTGTTCTGGCTGTTGTTTTGAAATCAGCTCGTAGCAGTAGCATTCGCCGGCAAGCTGTTGCTGTAGCATTGATTGACTTAGGTGAAATATCATCATCTCTTTCGCCTAATGTATCATGTAATACAGATAACATAAGTCAGATTCAAACAGAGAGTGAGTATTTTGCAGAAATGCTTGGCCTGTTGGCGGAGAAATTCCAGGCTGAGTTAAAAGCCGAAAAACAAATTGAAATGGTTGGCACCGAACTGGCGCAAACCTACGAAGAGCTGGTGCTGCTTCACAGGCTCAGCACAAATATGAAAGTTACTGAAGCAGACTCCAACTTCCTGCAGATGGCTTGTGACAGCTTGACTGAAATTGTTTCCGTTGAAGGTATCGCGATACTGCTGGAAAAGGCCATAGATGACGAACGGCATTGGATCATAGCCGCCGGTTCGGGTTTGATTGACATGGATGAACAGGCGGCTGCTATTCTGCATGGCCGGCTAACAGATGATATAAACAACGGCAAAGAAGCACTGCTGGACAGCGAAGTAGATTCGTCTTTCAGATACGATTGGCCGAGCCGAATAAATAACATTATTGCAGTACCTTTATTCGGCAAGGAAAAAGCGGAGTCTCATTATACCGGAACAAATAAAACCTGCAACTCTATTATGGGATTTATGGTTGCGATTAACAGAATCGGCAAACAGGATTTCGACAGTACTGATGCAAAACTGTTTAATTCAGTTGCCGGCGGTTGTGCCGTATTTATCGAGAATGGCAGGCTTTTTAAGGACCTTAAAGAATTATTCATCGGTTCTCTTAAAGCACTGACAAGCAGTATCGACGCCAAAGATACGTACACTCACGGCCATTCCGAAAGGGTTGCATTTATTTCTCGGTGGATTGCTGAACGACTCTCAAGGAAGGAACCTCTGGATGAAGAACAAATACACAAAGTTTATTTGGCCGGCTTGCTTCACGATATCGGAAAGATAGGAATTGAGGAAGCTGTATTACGGAAGAATGGCAAGCTGACTGAGCAGGAATTCAGCCGTATCAAAAAGCATCCGTCGATAGGAGCAGGTATTTTACGTGAAATACAACAGATGCGCGATATTGTGCCGGGTGTATTGTGCCACCATGAGCGAGTCGATGGCAAGGGTTACCCCAGCGGTTTGGTTGGCGAGGAAATACCTCTGATCGGCAAAATCATCGGACTGGCAGATAGTTTTGATGCGATGACATCAAAGCGAACTTATCGAGATGCTATGACTGTGGAGCAAGCGCTAACAGAAATAGAGAAGGGATTGGGTACGCAGTTTGATGAAAAACTCGGCAGGATATTTCTCGATAGTGATGTCAATGAGCTTTGGGATACTATAAGAGATGGTTTTAGCGAAAATTACGGCAGCAATACTTCTGAAGAATATGGCACCACTGCTGTAGGGGCACTAATCAGATGAAAGTCAAAATACAAGATTATAGCAATGTTACGGTTGTTGAATTGCAGGGCGAGCTGGATGGCGATGTTGCCGAGTTGTTTCAAAATACAATCTCAAATATTATCGCTAAACATAAGACATGCATAGTCCTTGATATGAGCGGTGTTGGATTTATCGATAGTCAGGGACTGGAGCAGTTGTTATGGTCGCGCGACTACTGCAACGAAAACAAACGAGAGCTTAGGTTAGCGGGTCTTGATGAAAACTGCATGAGAATTCTGGAAATTACTCAGCTTGAAAACGAATTTGACCACTATTCGGAACTCGCAGAGGCGGTAAAAAGTTTTGCATAAGCAAAATACTCGGACGATTTGATTGGTCCGGCAAGATACGAGATACGAAATATGAGCCAGATAGCAGTAGAGAATAAGATGCAGCTTGGGCAGCTATTGCTCGCGCGTGGTATCGTGACTGCTGAGCAGATTGAACAGGCTCTCGCTGAGCAGAAAGATAAAGGCCACCGCAAGCTGCTCGGCGAGCTTCTCGTGGAGATGGGCTATTGTACGGAAAACCAGATAGCCTCGGCACTGGCTCAAGGCTACGGTGTGCCGTATGCGCAAGTCACTCCAAAGATATGTGATCCGAAAGTGATCGAGATATTGCCGAGAGAGTTTCTCGAAGAATACATCGTCTTGCCGCTGTTTAAGGTTAATAATGTACTCACTATAGCGGTTAGTGAGCCTACGAATGTATTTTTAATAGATGAAATAGAGCGGATAAGCGGCAGTAAGGTCCAGATAGTATGTTCGACAAGCAAGGATATCAAGGCTACATTGCAGACCTATTTGCCGGCCGCAAATGTTTTTGTCATTGACGATATTATCGATGAAGAGGGGCTGGAAGAGTTTGCGCTGATAGAAAATATCACCCAGGATATTAGCAATCTCGAGGAAATAGCAGGACAGTCGCCGGTTGTAAAGCTGGTCAATTATCTGCTTTACAACGCTGTGCGGGAAAATGCCAGTGATATTCATATCGAACCTGATGATAAGAAGCTGAGAGTTCGATATAGAGTAGATGGCAGATTGTATGAGAAGATGTGTCCGCCTCATCAGATGCATTCTGCGCTTGTTTCCCGTGTCAAGATTATGGCCGAGCTGGACATCGCTCAGCGGCGTCTGCCGCAGGATGGAGGCATCCATGTTTTGGTAGAAGGCAGGCCGATCGATTTGCGTGTGTCCGTGATGCCGGGCAACTTCGGCGAAAAAGTGGTTATTAGAATTATCGATCCTCAGAAGGTTCTTTTCAGCCTTGAGTCACTCGGGTTTGTCTACGAAAATCTCCATTTGTTCAGGCAGGTAATACAATCCCCGAACGGTATAGTTCTGGTAACAGGTCCGACCGGATCGGGTAAAAATACCACCCTTTACGCAGCCTTGTCCGAATTAAGCAATGAAGAGGTTAATATTTGCACAGTGGAAGACCCTGTGGAGTGTAATATGGCCGGCATTAATCAATTTCAGGTAAACCAGGGCGCAGGCTTTCAATTTTCAACAGCCCTGCGGAGCCTATTAAGGCAGGATCCTGATATCATAATGGTCGGCGAGATTCGTGATGAAGCAACAGCAAATATCGCAGTGCAGGCGGCGCTAACAGGACACCTGGTTCTTACAACTCTGCATACGAACGATGCGCCGGGAGCGGTGACGCGATTGTTGGATTTAGGGGTTGCGCCTTATCTTTTGAGCGCTTCGTTGATTGCGGTCCTGGCCCAGCGACTTGTGCGGAAGATCTGTCCGAATTGTAAGACCGAGTATGAACCGCCCGCGAGTATAAAGAAAGTCGTAGAAAAAGATCATGGAAAAATCGAGAATTTCTATCGTGGCGTAGGTTGTAAAAAGTGCCGGAACACCGGTTATGCCGGCCGAATTGCCATTCAAGAACTGTTTGTGCCGAACGAGGAAATTAAAGAGATGATTAATGATCGGTCAAGCCTGAAAAAGTTGAGAAAAAAGGGACTCCAGAATGGAATGATTTCTTTGCACTCCGATGGAATTGAAAAGGTAAAAGCGGGAATTATATCTATCGAGGAAGTGTTAAGAACGACCCAGCAAGAACTATGATGCTCGTGATAGTGTTGAATGTGTTCTCTGCGAAGCGAGATAAGAATTTATGACTTTTCCAACAACAAAATCTTCGGAAGTATTTGATTCTTCAAAGGCTTTACAACAATCTGCAACTCTTGCAAGTTCGAATTTATATAGAGCCAAGGTCAAACAAAGCGAGCTTATTTTATTCACGGTGCAGTTGTCGGTTATGCTTGATAGCGGGGTTGTGCTCAGTGATGCTCTTGATGCTATAGCGGCTCAGGCTGAGCACGGGACATTCAGAATGATAATTTTGGATGTTGCTGAAAAGGTCAAGAGCGGCGAGAATTTTTCAAAGGCGCTGGCAGGGTATTCGAAAGTTTTTAATACGATGTTTATCAGCATGGTCAAGGCCTCGGAAGCTTCCGGCAGAATGGCGGAAATGCTCAATGTGCTAAGCGGTTATCTAAACTTCGAATCCGAAACCCGCAAACGCATCAAAGGGGCTATGACATATCCGTTTATTATGGCACTAATGGCCGTGGCGGCGACAGGGACATTGATGTTCTTTGTGTTACCGAGATTTATGGGGATTTATGAGTCAAGGGGAGCCGCACTGCCAAAACTTACACAAATATTAGTTAGTTTCAGCAAAATCCTGGGTAATTTCCAAATAATGACCTGTATATTGACAGTAGTGATTTTTGCTTCAATAGGATTATATTACTGGGCAGGGACATTGTCTGGTCGGAGAGTAATAGATTTTATCAAAATTCGTACGCCTGTGTTGGGAACAATGTTTGTTGATACCGTGGTTACTCGCAGTATGCGCATCATGGCGACAATGGTCAATACGGGCGTAAACCTGCTCGACTCGATAGAAGTTATGCAGGGATCATGTCAGAATTACTATTTTCAGCGGCTTTGGGTGGGAGTAGATGAAAAGATCCGGGACGGTTACCAGTTGTCGGAATCCATATTAATTTCACCGGGCAGCGAATTAATTGCGCCGGGAATTATCCAGATGCTTCGAGCGGGAGAAAAAAGCGGCAAGCTCGGAGAGGTTTGTGATAAAATATCGGTGTTTTATGAAAAAAAGCTCGAAGGTTCTATAAGAAACGTTATGGCATTGATAGAACCTGTAATGATAACAATCATGGGTACGATTATTGGAACAATTGCAATAGCGTTGTTACTGCCGGTCTTCAGAATATCGAGCGTTATAGCACATTAGAAAAACGACCGGGGCCTATATCGAATCAATCCATATAGGCCCCGCCCTTCGACTTTGCTCAGGGTGAAGAAAGCCTTCATGCCGAGCGGAGACGAGGCACACTATTCAGCCGCATCTCTCGGTTTGTACAGCCGGATATCATCAAAATGCATCTTGCCCGAACCGCCGGGGATTGTCGTGTTGCCCTGGGTTCCAAGACCAATA
>CBDVBU010000257.1:0-5900 GCA_965372295.1 uncultured Phycisphaerae bacterium | reverse complement strand
AAGAAAAGTGGCGGAAAAAATATGAGCACCTCGATGCGCCGCGCAAAATGTACGCCGCGTTCGTCTCCACGATGGATGAGATGGTCGGTGAAGTCGTCAGACACCTGGACAAAACCGGCCTGCGTGAAAACACCCTGATTATCTGGCTCATCGACCACGGCCATTCCGTCGAACAGCGGACCTTCGGGGGCGGCGGCAGTTCCGGCGACTTCCGCGGCCATAAGTTTACCCTCTGGGAAGGTGGTCTTCGCGTACCGTGCATCGTCTCCTGGCCCGGCCACATTCCCCAGAACGCCGTCCGCAACCAGATGGCTGCCAGCATCGACTGGATGCCGACAATCGCGGAATATTCCGGCGTCAAACTTCCCGACGTTAAAATTAACGGCAAGAGTATCGTCCCGATGATTGAGTCAGAGGATGCCCCCTCGCCGCACGATGTTCTCCACTAGGAGACCGGCAAGCACTGGGCAATCCGCCAGGGCGACTGGAAGCTGGTCCACAACGGCCCGGCAACGAATTACAAAGGCCGAAAAATCTCCAAGGTCGAGAACTTCCTGAGCAACATGACCGAGGACGTCACCGAAACGAAAAATCTGGCCGAAATCCACCCCGAAGTAGTCAAAGGATTGACCAAGCTGCACAACGAGTGGCTAAGACAACTACTGAAGGAATAACGGAGCGACTCCGAGACATGCAAGAGTCGCCATCCCAAAATGCAAAATAGAAATCATCGCCGCAGAAGAATGAGTCACCACGTACTTCTGCTACGCGGTTAGAGTACGTACTAATCTACCTGGACCGGATAAATGGTTACCTTATTCTCATATACTTCTACCGGGAAAGTATACCGAGGGGGATCTACCACCAACTCTTCTGCCTCGGGCAGACGGTTCCGTTCCTGTATCAGTTTTTTCCTCAGAAGAGGTTCCTTGTAAGAAGCAGCATCCCTGCTCTTGATTAATGCATACAGTTCGTTAGCTTGTTTAAACGCTGCCTCGCATGCCCCTTTTCTCGCCAGCGCTCCGGCCCGTTCGACATCGGCAGCAATGTACATCTGGTCCAGCTTAATCAACGTGTTACTGTCACCACCTTTCCTGCCGGCCTTATACTTCTGTATCGAATCTATTTTTGCCTGCAAGCCGATAAGCTCGAAGTCTACGAGTCTCAGATTGTACGAAAAGTCATTCATGCTTTTCTTGGCGTGTTCACGTATGGTTTCCTTACTCTCTATCCCATAGTTGGCTTCCACATACTCTTCAATCTTTTCCTCGGCTCTTGTTGTTAATTGTTTTATCTGTGCTTGGAGTTCTGGCAGTGTTTTCTCGCCTTCCGCAACGAATTTTTGGAGTCGTTCCAGGTTCTCCCGATGGTTTTCCCGTCGCCATTGAGCTAACTGATCGAGTCTCGCAATTGCAGCCGCTGCTATTTTCCGTGCATCCCGCTCGCTTACGGCAAAAACCTGGTAACTGAGTGTTCCTTTGGGTGTGCGGACGCCTCTTGTCTTGTCTGCGAATGGATGTCCCTGCTCTTCGTTAATGGCATACTTCTTATACTCAAAGTTGTTCAATAGCCTGTGGATAAAACGACGTTGCTCTTCCGATAATTCTTTCCATTGCGGCATCTCGTGTACACCGTACAGCCACGACTCCAGCTTCCTGTCTTCTTTGACATGGAAGTAACCCACATATTTCACCTCGGGGAAGCGGTGTCGCAACTCTACAGGTGTTGTGGAGACTTCAAACTTCAATTGGCGTTTTGCCGGTTCGCTCTGTTTTGCATAAGTTGGCAAAGAGGCCAAAACACAAGTTGCTATCAGCAATTGTACCTTTCTTGAAACAATCATTGCTCGACTCTCCTTTCTACGAGTGTTTTCAGGCGCAATCTGGCTTGTACGCTTTCTTCTCTTGTGGGAAATGAATCGATCAGGTATTTGTATCGTTTCACCGCATATTCCTTGCCGCCGGGCTGCGACGCGAAAAGATCCCCCACCGCCAACATCTGGGCCGCCAGTGCCGCGTGGTTCACCTTGATCTCTAGCTCGGCGGCAGTGGGTTGCTTGCCGATTATACGCTCGGGCTCACCATAGTCGGTCAGCAGTAGCCACGTCAGCCCGACACCGACCAGCAACAGGGCACTCGCTGCAAACACCACAACTCTCCTAAACGGACGCCTGACAATGGAAATAATGGTAAACGAGCATTTTTCCGGCCATTCAGCTTGGCCGGTTTGCCAGATTGCGTGCGTTATTTGGAGGGATCGCTCCAGTGCTTCGGTTACAGCCTGGCAGTTCGGGCAGGTTGCGATGTGTTCTGCTATCTGCTCGGCTTCGCTCGATGATAGCTTGCCATCTGCGTATGCGATGAGCTTTTCTTTGGAAACAACCTGGCAAATGTGCTCTTTCACAGCTTGATTCCTTTCTTCAGCAGGGCATCAGCGAGGATAATCCGTCCTTTGTGGAGCCGCTTGCGGACGGTTCCGGGTTCCAGCTCCAGGATTTCGCCGATTTCGGCCGAATTCAGGTCGCAGAAATACCTCATTGCTAACGGCACTTGCAGCGATTCATCCATTTCACGTAAACATTGCATCATGGTTTCTACTTCCTCAGCATGAATTGCCTGCTTATCAGGCCCCGAGGAGTTCTTTTCCAGTTCGGCCCACTGTTTCACAACTTCGCTCGCGGCCCGGCGATGGCGTTTTCTTCGTCGAAACTCCAGCAGACACCGGTTTGCCGTAACTCGCATCAACCACCGCGAAGCTTCCTGGTCGCCACGGCACTTCGGCGGCTTTTTTACGGCTTCAACATACACATCCTGCAAAATATCCTGTCCTTCTTCTGCGCTCAGTCCCATTGCGACCACGAGCCGCCTGAGCCGCTCGATATGCCTGATGAAGACCGAGTGCATACGCATACTATGAATCGCTTTCCTTATCGCTTACAATGGATCGTTCTTCCATCAGTATAGTGCGCAACGGTAGATGAGTGTTACCAGGAAAATTAAAAACTTTTCCTACATCGCCCGTAGCTTAACTAAAAGCTTTTCGCAGCCGGGCGAGGCTCTTGGGAATCGCGGTTTTGTAGTCTTCGTTTCCTTCGCCATGAACACAAGAAAAACAACTGAGATTTTCCGTTTAACTTCATAAGATATGGTCCATGCCATTTCTGAATTATGAACCGATGCTCCAATCCTCTTGGTTCAGCCAGCGTTCATAACTTATCTGGACAACTTTTTGGTTTCACGATACAATTATAATGGACAAGGTAAATCTGCTAATGTCGCCCATTAAGATCGAAAGGATCAACAATGAGAGATACACAAGAATCGAGCCGTGGTAACCAAGATACAAGCCTCTCCGGCGCCAGCGACATGGAATCTACTGAAGCTTCGGCATGGACCTTCATAAAAACGGAGTGGCGAAATGTCCAGCGCATATTCCTTGGACTCATTATCGCTTTCACATGGAGCAGTTCGTCTTTTGCTCAGATAGCTATCGATAGGCACTATTGGAAATATGATAGTCAGCGCGTGCTGTTGCTCGGCGGTTGGAATCACGGCCATAACCCGTTTATCGATCACGACACCGACAATGATAAAGATAATCAAGGTGTAAGTACACCCGCGCAAATCAAAAACGCCATGGATGAATTAGTATCCGCCGGTGGGAACTATCTTCGGTGTGTACTCGATCCAGGGATGGCAGCCGGAATACAGGGATTTGACTTCTGCGCGAAGTCAGGTACTCAGTACGATCTAAACAAAATGACCGGGCCATTTTGGGTGCGTCTGGAGATGTTTATAGCCGAAGCCAGGAATCGGAATATCATTGTTCAGATAGAAGTCTGGGACAGATTTGATTTGATCGACGGCAGTTGGGGATCCTGGCCTGTGAGTCCATGGAATCCGAAAAACAACATTAACTATACAACGTCATCGTCAGGACTTGCAGTATCGTACCGCTCATTCAGTAACCATCCCTTCATTCAGGGCGTGCCAGGGCATCCAAAATATGAGAAGGCATCGGAATCCAGGAAGCAGAAGTACGACTTGGTCCGAAGTTTTCAGGATAAATTCATCGACAAACTGCTTTCAATTACGCTGGGTTACAACAACGTTCTCTATTGCATGAACAATGAAACGCACGAAGATCCGGCATGGGGACAGTACTGGATGAAGTTCATTAAGGGTAAAGCAAGTGCCCAAAACAGGAGCGTGTCAACTACAGATATGTTTGACGATGTATTCAAGGCAGAAAGCTCCCGAGGGCTTACTTATCAGCTAAGCAATCGCAGCAAATACGACTATGTCGATGTATCTCAGGCTAACAGCAGGCATGCGGACGAAGCACATTGGAACAAGATAAAATGGATAGCCAACGCAGCGAGGAACACCGATCCCCTGTATCTGCTGCACATGACTAAAATATATGGTAACGATATTGCCCTGGATGGCAAACCTTGGAGCAGATTCAAACCGGGAGATACTGACAATGCGATCGAGGAATGGTGGCGCAATCTTCTGGCTGGCGTGGCCGGAGTGAGGTTTCATCGTCCTACATCAGGAATAGGTTTGTATGCTGTGGCGAAGAACTGCATTAGCGCGACAAGGAAGGTCGAAAGCAAAGTGAAGTTTTGGAACGTCGAGCACAGGCTGGACCTGTTGACGAACCGTCAGTCTGATGAGGCTTACTTAGCGGCCGATCCGGGGAAAGCCTATATTCTCTATTTTACAAAGAATGGCGGCGGGTCAGTCGGTTTGAAACTAGATAGTTATCCAGATACGACGTTTGAACTTCGCTGGGTCAATATCGGTACGGGTAACTGTGGATCAACCACAGCTATATCGGGCGGAAGCACGGTCACTATTGATCGTCCAAATGGTTCATCGCATTGGGTCGCGACAATTGTCAGGTGAGAAACCAAGAGGGAGTAGTTCCATTAAGGAGTTCCAAAGCAGTTCCGTCCAACAGCCTCCCGTTCGGGCAATCGTCCCAAAGTTGCCATAAAATAGCTGGGGCCCGTTCCGAATCAGATTCAATCAGTACGAACCCCAACATTAGTGCATATCTTCATATCACCACTGAGAAAGTATTGTTTAATTCCCGTCTACATTCCTTGGCCGGTACAACCGAATGTCATCAAACAGCATCTTGCCTGAACCGCCGGGCACAGCGTTATTACCTCTCGTGCCAAGACCAAGAGCGATCCTGTCAACATTAGTCAGGTCTACGCCCTGATCCGATAAGGTTTGCAGAGAAATAACCCATTCTGTCCAGGTCTCTATGGTCGCCGCGCCAGGATCGTCATGGTACACCGCCACGGCTGAACCAGCAACGTTGGAGACCGCCACATATAGCCGTTCAGGAGCATTGGCCGCGTCACCGTGGAACCATAGTGACAATTCTCCCACGCCTGCTTCGGTCCAGTCGCGAGAAGCAGTCAAAGTCATCTCCGCCTCTGAATACTTTGCGAAGCCCTGCTTGTTGTTGTCATAGAAGAACGGCATTGACTGGGCACCGCCGTGACGGCTGCCCTCTTCGGTATATGAGACAGTTGTTTCGTCGCCCACAGCCGAACCTGTGCCGTTGCCGAGGAAGGCCGGTTCGTCGTCATGAGCGGCAAAGCCGAGGCCGTCTTTCCACGTCCACCATATCTGGTTCTCGTAAGCGTCGTAGCCCTCGAAATCATCCACGATCAGGAAGTCAGCCGTGGTGAAGCTCCAGACCGAGCCTTTCCAGGGACTGTCCGGATGCAGGTCGTTGACTTCGTCAACACGCCAGTAGTAGGTCGTGTTCCAATCAAGCGGCTGAGGTGAAAAACCGGTTTCAGACTGCCGGCCTTGATAGATGTCCGGCGTGCCGGTGTCTGCGGCGGCAACTGCGGCGACATCCATACCTAAATACAC
>CBDVBU010000256.1:0-5921 GCA_965372295.1 uncultured Phycisphaerae bacterium | reverse complement strand
CGGTTAATATTGGTGCCTGCTTCTTGATGCTTTCCCGATCGTAATGTGTTGCTTCGTTGACCACGTCCCAGATGTCGATGTCATTTTTAAATCGTCGCACGCATCTACCGATACGTTTTAACTGGGCCTGCATCGCCTTATCCGGATCGTCAGGCAGCCACCGTGGATCCACATAGTTCCAGGCCAGGGGATGGCCCTTGGTCTTCACGTTGTGGGCTTTGCACCAGCGGACGATTTGGTCAGTGCGATCATCATCGGGACTACCTCGCTTGCGTTCGTAATTCCACCAATAGAATGGCAGCGTAGCGAAGTTCAGAAGCTCCGCGAAGCGTTCCTCATAGGCGGCGTTATCTTCCGGCGTCCTGCAACGGCCCAGCTTGAAAATGTTGCAACCGAACAGAAACTTGTGCCGCTTCTGTTGGATTTTTACGGTCAGGCCGTTCTGGAGCGGTTCTCCATCCGGCCCGGCAAGTTTCAATACCGCATCGCCCTTGCGGTGCTTTTCAATACGGGCATCAGCCTGATCGAGTATCTCATTTCTTTGCTCTTTCGCGGCAAGCAGCGGCCTCGAAAATGCTGCCGATGCCGCGCTAAATCCTGTCGCTTTTAGGAAATCACGCCGGTTCATAAGAGTCCCCTTCCGAAAAAGAACCCCGCATTAGACACGGTGCTCAAAGTAAGATTTCATAGCAAAACGCCTGTTCAGACGGCCTCGTTGACCATTTCGATTTCCTTGAATTTACAGAAAAAGCCCATCTCTTTGACGATATCTCCGTAGCATGTCTGGCGGTGCAGGCCGCTCGACCAGTTCTTCCAGAGCTTCTCGGCATCGCCGTCAACCTTGACTGTAATCTTAGTGCGGCAGCCTCTATCTATATCAGGAGCATCGACAATCTCGCCGGTAAAGTAAGGCATAAAGTCAGTGCCAACCAATTTTGCCTGAGTAACCTTTTGGCCGATGCGCATAAACACCTGCGGGGTAACTCCTTCTTTTCTTTCCATCACCGTTCGTAACTTATACGGAGCGGCCGGCCCATCCGGGCCATCCATTTTCGTCGTTCCCAGGCAATGCGCCAAAATGATGGCGTTCTTGGATTCATCCACTGTCGGATCGCTTATAAAGCCGGGCTTTCCTGACAATCCCTGCAATATTATGTGAGTTACAGCAGACTGTAAATCCGATTCACAGATACCGCCTAAGCCCATGTTATTGAGCCTCGTAAAGCCGACGCACGGATAGGCGGGCAGTTTGATGGTTTTGTCCCACATTGTGCCGTAGCAGTCGATAGTCAGCACGGTCGCGTTTTCATCATCCAGCATGTTCTCAAAGGCCAGCGCCAGCTTGCAGGATTTTAAGACGTCTGAGCGAGAAGGCTCTACAAGCTCCCTGGCTTCTCCGATCCAGCGTTCGGTCTCCGCTTTGGCGTCGCTGTCACTTACGGCGTTATAAGCGTCGAGCACCTGTTCTCGCTCGATTCGCTTGATCCTGGTTCCGAACTTATCCTTCATGGCGTTTGCATAATTATCGAAATTCCGTGTTGTAAGATTCAGTATCTTTGCTTCTCTTAGATGATGAATCGCACGGAATGGCCTTATGGCAACCGCCAACTGGCTGTAGTCGCTGGTGAGCATACATTCGAGTTTGGCTCCCAGTTCCTGTTTCTGCAAAGACCCGAATCCAGTCCAACTGTGCCCGGAATACGGGGCGGCAAACAGGACTGTCGGTTTGCCGACGCTAAGAATCTCATTGAGAATCGGCCTTACGCCGATGTTGAAATGAATTGCCAGGATTCCATCAACACCCTCCAGCTTGCTTTTGAGCGGTTTTATCTGATCCGGTGACGAAGCCAGTTGATCGATTACAAATTCGACATCCGACAGCTCGCCTTTAAGCTTCGCAAACTCGGATTCATAGAATTTGATTTCGTTCTTGAAATCCAGCCTCGGTTTGGGCCACAGGCCATGCGAGGTGCCCATGTAAATTCTGGCGACTTTGACTTTTGTTCCCCGGCAGCCGGGACTGATGAGTTTCGAGCCTCTTGAGCCGGCGCCGAAAACAAGGCTCGAACCGCCAAGGCACAGGGCACTTCCCGCAGCCGACAATTGAATGAATTCTCTCCTGTTTATCTCTTTCCTCATTTTTGATCTCCTTTTTGCTGTTTCGTTGAACTTCTCGCCGGATAGGAGCATCCAAACCTGCACCTTATCACCGGCTAAATATTCACTTCTGAAAGGTTGGCGTATTTTACCATGAGTGATTTTATCTGTCCAGAGTTGAATTTGATGACAACGATGCTGTTTTCACCCATGTCGGCAAACTGTTTGATCCTGCCGAGGCCGAATTTTTCGTGCCGTACAAGTTGATCCTTCTTGAAACGCGGCACGGTTTGGCTTGAGGTGTCATAGTCATTATCATCATCAACATCAAAGTCGTCTTCCGGAGCTTGTTCGGTGAAGTCTGCGCCAAGCTCGAAAAGAAACTGAGATGGTATGGTTCGCAGAAACTGGCCTCGCACGGTTCGGTAGCGGGCGTAACTGATAAACAAATCCGCTTTGGCACGTGTAATTCCGACAAAAAAGAGCCTGCGTTCTTCCTCCAATTGTTCATCATCCTCGCCTGTGTTACTTCTTTCGTGCGGCAATAATCCGTCTTCAACGCCGGCGATAAAGACGTGCTCGAATTCAAGTCCCTTGGCGGCATGTAATGTCATCAGCGAAACACGGTCGCTGGCAGCATCGTAGGCATCAGTGTCACTGAAGAGCGATATTTGCTGGAGATAATCGAGCAGCGAGGGCTTCTCGGCCTGCTTGTCGTACTCGGCGGCGCTGTTTATCAGTTCGTTAAGGTTCTCCAGTGCATTCAGGCCGTCAGGGCCGCCGGCACGAAGAGACTCAGCCAGCCCGGTCTCGGTAAAAACACGCTCGGCGAGCGGTGCGACTTCGCCGGCGGCGTCTTTCTTGAACTGTTCGAGCATATTGACAAAGACCGCGAGCTTGGCTTTCGCCGCTTTGGGAAGAGACTCAATGTGATTTGTTTTTTTCAGAGCCTCGAAAAAAGTGATTTTGTGCCTGGCTGCATAGGCACTAATCCGGTTGGTTGTTACTTTCCCTATGCCGCGGGCGGGCGTGTTAATTATACGCATAAGTGCGATTTCATCGCTGGGATTGACAAGGACTTTCAAATATGCGAGCAGGTCGCGGATCTCTTTTCTTCTGTAGAATTCCACGCCACGAACAATCTGGTATGGTATTTTATTGCGGACGAATGCTTCTTCGAGCGTGCGGCTCTGGGCATTGACACGGTAGAATATTGCAATGTCGTTAAGAGAAGCGCCTTTGCCGGTCTGCTCTTTTATTCGCTGAGCAACGGCGTGGGCTTCTTCGTTCTCATCTTCGAATCCCGTAACACGAATACTCTCGCCCTCGGGTTTCGTAGGGATGAGCTTTTTTATTTTTCTGTTCCGGTTAAACGCAATTAAATGATCCGCCACGGCGAGAATATTCGCGGTGCTGCGAAAATTTTCCTCGAGCTTGACAACGGCAGCATCGGGCCAGTCGCTTTCGAAGGCCATTATGTTGCGGATGTCGGCGCCACGCCAGCGGTAGATGGACTGGTCCGGATCGCCGGTTGCGCAAATATTATTATGGTTCGAAGCAAGGGCTTTGGCGATTGAATACTGGGCGTGGTTTGTGTCCTGATATTCGTCGATGAGCAGAAACTTGAAACGATCGCCAAGCTCACGGCAGACCTCGGGACAATCCCGGAGCAAAAAGGCCATCTTCATCAGCAGGTCGTCAAAATCGAGTCCGTTCAGCTCGCCAAGGATATTCTGATAGCTCAGATATATTTCGGCTAATTTGATGGAAAAAAAGTCGTCGGCGTCAGCCCTGAACGATTCGGCATCGATCAGCCTATTTTTCAGAGTGGAAATCGCGTCGAGCATTCGGGCAGGTGAAAAATTTGTGGTATCCAGTTCGCAATTTTTAACCGCCTGCTTGATACATCTGGCCTGGTCGGAACTGTCATAAATGCTAAAGTTAGGATGGATCCCGGCATGATCCGCATACTGGCGAAGAATCCTGACACACAAAGAATGAAACGTGCTGATATACGCGCCGGCCGAAGCACCAAGAGTAAATGCCCTTTGGCGCATCTCCTCGGCTGCCTTGTTGGTGAAGGTTATCGCACAGATATTATATGGCCGAACGCCTGAATCGACGAGGGCTGCGATTCGATATGTTATAACGCGGGTTTTGCCGCTGCCCGGGCCGGCAAGAACAAGCAACGGCCCTTCAATATGAAAAACCGCTTTTCGTTGCGAGGCTGTCAGTTGTTGCGAGATAGTATTGTGCATCCGCCAAAACGCTTATATTCGTGAAGCTCACTGTTAAAAGCTTTTAATCAATTCCTGTTCCTGAAGTCTGATCTTATCTCTTTGTTTCTCCAGCTCTTCTTTCCATGGCTGCAATTGTTTGGCAAGATCGGGCCGTTCGATTTCTATTCGCGCCAGCAAGCTTAGCCTCAAATTTGGTACGAATTGCCAGTCTTCCAGGAAATCACGAAGCGCAAGATATTGTAAAACCTTAAAGTCAGGAAGGTCAATCCTGTTTTCATCCAGATATTTCCCCTGGTAATAGCCGTGAATTTCTTTGGCCAGGTTCTCTCTGCCGACTGAACTCTCGTCGTCGCGAATTGCATACAGGAAGAAACTTTCCCTAAGCAGTAGGATAACCTGTTCTTTTGCATCATTTAGGCCTATCGTCTCTAATTCCTCAACAAAACGATTCCTTGCAAATTCCACCAGCGGAACCTTAAATTCGGGCATATCATAAAGTTTTCTCAATTGATTATATATTTGCTGCGCTTTTCGCTTATGACCTGATTGATAGAAGGAGAGTACGGCGTTCTTGAGCATATTGCGGTGGCCGTTTTGAAGGGACCTCAGAGTGGTGTTATTTTCATCGTCTTCGTCATCTCTATATTTGTCGAGAATTGCCATAACGGACTTGTTGTACGTATCGAACATTCTCAAATCCGGCCGTAAAAATACTTCTTTGAATATCTGCGTCTGAGATTCCTGCGAACCTTCAACCGGCACCTGAAGCTGCATGTCACGAATAAGCAACTTGCCGTTGCGGAACAGGTTCTGCAGACTATGACCGACGATACGGTCGGTGTTGGTTTCAGTCATATCAATCTCGCGGGACTGTTCTCTGGCGGCTATCTGTAAGCCCTTGACGCCCCAGTAGATTGCATGACTGTCGGGGTGCCGCCAATCCAAAGGTAAATGCGTATTCGGATCGGTGAAGTCAATTGGACCATAGGTCTTATTCAGATCACTCATTAAAACCGGGTCGAGTTTCCAGATTTTACGCAATTGGTGGGCTTTGGCGAAAAGATCGAATTTCTTCAGGGCATCTGAGCCTCTAAAATTGTCTATAGTTTCGCCGGCAGCAGCGTTGAATCTGCTGGAGTTTTGGCGCAGTGATAGATAATTACTTGTGAAATCATCGTCATCGGAAAAAACGTTATCTGCTGATTTTAGGGCTTTGACCAGCGATGCCACATTCGGGTCCGTAACAATCTCTTGCCAGCTAACCGGAGTTTTGGCAAGAGCTTCAAAATACCGATTGTCCTGCGGTCCGAGCTGGTTATCTTCGGACCGGAGCAGCGGTTCCAAAGACATTGCTAATTGAAGCTTGTAATATTTATGTGCATCGTCCGAGACCCCTCCAACTTTATGCTGGAATATCCGGGCCAGCTCGCGGTAAAGCGTTATGTTCTTGAGTTTGTATTTATCGATGGCCTCGTCGCGAAGCAGCTCGTAGCCGTTTCTTACCCATCGCCATCGCTGATCGGGCTGGGTTGCGGGGATGGCGACCGAAATGTTATAAGCCATATTCCAGGCGTGGAATTCCCA
>CBDVBU010000255.1:0-5929 GCA_965372295.1 uncultured Phycisphaerae bacterium | reverse complement strand
CCATTTGAAGGATTCGGGCCGCTAACGGCGCCCTCGGTAGTAAAGCTCCAGACGTCGCCTTTATGCGTATCGACGCTGTCGAATTCATCGATGCGCCAGTAGTAGGTCTTAGCTAATTTCAGTGGGCCGGGAGAGTAATTCGTAGTTCCGTTAGGAATACCCTCGGCAGCGTCGTTCACCTCATCGTAATCTTCGCCGAAGACTATATAGTGCAATTTTGCTCCGAAACCGGGCGTCCAGCTAAGTGTCACATCCAAGTCGGCGCCATCGGAACCATCGGCCGGGACGGGTTCATAAGCAGTCTTGGGCGGTACTGTAAAACTCCAGACAAGGCCCCTGTGTATCGTAGTGCCGTCTGCCTCGATCTCATCGATTCGCCAATAGTAAGTCGTTCCCGGGACAAGGCCGTCCGGATAAGGATATCCGGGGAAGCCCGCGACAAAATACACCGTGTCCTGGTTGCCTCTGAAGGCATCGCCCGTGCCGTCGTTTACATCGTCAAAATTGTCGCTAAAGTACACATCGTGCGTGGCGGCGGTATCTCCGGCCGTCCAGGCAAAGCTCACCCAGGTCTCGGCGTGTATAGCACCGTCCTCCGGTTCAGGATAGTAGGCGCTAAACTTGGGACCCAATGCCGCGACGCCTAACATGTTTCCTCCGTGGCCCTCGGTATTGCCAAAAATAGTAATCGTGCCGGGTGTGACTGCCAAAGAGAAAATGGAAAAGTATTGATTAATGCCCCCATCGAAGCTTTCATCGATACCAATGTCTTCACCGGTATCGACAAAGCCCATGTCGGTTAGCCATCCCATACCGTCAATGTTCGGAGCCACATCGAGACCGCCTGCCGCACCGCCCATACGGTTATCGACAAAGACGTACAGGGTAGCACCCATTCCAAAGGTCAGATCCAGCTCATAGGTAGACATATTCTTGTTGTCATTGGCAAGCATGACATATTGGGCGCCGAGGATAGACTCCGGTATATCAGCGTACACATGAGTCCTGTCCACAAAGGTCAACGAATTTTCTTCGAGTGGATTCGGCGCGATTTCAGGATCTTCCGGGGCATCCGTGTCGGTATTGCGGTGCGCAACGCTCGTGATGAATTGCGCCTGGGCCGAACCGGCAAACAAAGCCACGAGCAAAATTAGATAAAACGTTTTCTTACACATAATAATTTCCCTTCTTCAAAAAAAATTAATTTAAAACGGCCGATAAAATTTCTTCTCTCACTTCATTCAAGCCATGTCTGACATGGACAAATATTCACGGCTTGTCTTCACCTCCTTCCTTCAAGAATTCAACATACACCATCGAATGAAATGTTAAAAACTCAACTTATGAGAATAAAACTACAATATGTCGTCATAGATTATATTGACACGCCTCTCTCAACAATCTTTCAGCTAACTCATCTGCCTGCCGGAACACCGGAATACTAACTCATATAACTATTAACTATGCGAGCATGAGCTTCGCTAATATTATTTGTACCAAATTACCTACCTGCCCGTCAAGGAAAATCTCCGGTTTTCTGCTTGATCATGACGAGGATATTTAAGGAATGAATCAGGCGGGAACTTCGAAAAGGCTATCGATCGTTTTTGGCCGATTCAAAGATTCGCACCGTGTTTTTACCTGCCTGCTTGGCCATATACAGCGCCCGGTCGGATCGGCTTGTAATATCCTCAGGAGTAGTTTCAGCATCATATTGACCCAGGCCAACACTAATAGACAATGATATCTGCTCTTTTTGCCACGTCGTCCGAGAGCTCGCAACCGCATCAACCATACGCTGGGCAACAATAATTGCATCTTCGAGTGAGGAATTGAGTAAAATGACCGCAAACTCATCACCGCCGTATCTTGCCGCCGTGTCGATTTGGCGGATGCACTCCTTTATCTTTCTGCTGATTTCCCGGATGGCCTTATCGCCCGCACGGTGCCCATAAGCATCATTTATATTCTTGAGGTTATCAACATCGATCATGATCAGCGAGATCCGCCCGCCATATCGGCGTGACCGCCAAAGTTCCTTTTCCAGAATTTCATAAAACGTTTTATGATTCACAAGACCTGTCAGGCCGTCCGTTGTGGCCTGGCGCTGTATCTTCTCGAATAACTTTATGTTGCCGATTGATGCGCCGACTAATTGGCTAAAAAGCTCGATCAGGGCAACGTCACCGGAATCGAAACGGTCGCCGTCCATTTTATCCGCCAAGTTGAGCACGCCGACTACCCTATCCTGGCAGATGAGAGGGACGATAGCACAATTTTTGGTCCTATAATTTTCAGCGAAACCTCGTTGTGATTTTCTGATTACGGGCTTCTTATGAGTATCTATGTCCGGCACCAATATAAGCTCTTTACTTCTTACGGCCATAACCATAAGAGGTGTCGGAGTTTGGTTGAGCGAAACGATTTTGTTTATGAGAAACGGATGATTATGCTTGTACAAATGCAGAATATTGTTCGTTTCATCAAGTATATACAGCGAAGCAAAGCTTGCGCGCACCAAAGCAGGAATGCTTTTAATGCAAACATCAGCTATTCGATCGATTTCAAGACAGTTTATCTGCCGAGCCAAAGGGGTAACTTGCTCAAGCAGGCTGATGTTGCTGTCTCTACTATTAACGGCCTCTGCGGAAGTTTTATCGGTTCTGCTCATATTTCACAAGTGATTCAGTTTTGTCTCATTCATTCAGTTTCCGGTCAAACAAACAGTTTTCTTACACTTCTATCGGATATTTCTGCGTGCGTATTTGGCAAAAAGCATTGGCTAAATCTGAAACATACCAGAGATGGCTCAATGGCTTGTAAATTCAGAACTTCCCTTCAAAGATCTTAGAGCGTGTGTGAGAAGTGTCTGATGTCATTCTGAACGTAGCGCAGCGAAGTGAAGAATCTCATTTGCTCATCCTAATCCCAGATGCTTCGCTTCACTCAGCATGACAAGAGTAAGAATTAAAAGTTCTCACACATGCTCTTAGAGAACAAAAACTGGATAAATTTTTTAAAAAAATATAAAAAAAGTTGACATCAAGTGAAATGTATTTTACATTTTACAAAATACAAATTATCTTTTGGCTTTTCAAGAGGGTTTAATTGTCTATGGTTTGGCATAAATTAATGAGCTTAGCCCCGTGTAAACGTTCCAGACCAGTACCGGTTTATCAAAATCCAGAACCGAATATTAATCGTTCCCAAATATGATGTCGTTGATTTCGAATACAGCCCTTTTTGTCTCGATCCATTATCAATGGAAGATGACAAATTAAGCGTTGATTTGAAGAGAATAGTTGTATCGATGCAACCGGAACTCAATAACGAAACATTACAGATACCCACCAAGCTGTATCGAATTGGTGAGCTTGTCGACTATACCCCCTTTTCAAGACAGACAATTCACAACTACACGATAATGGGCCTTATTCGCGAAGTAAAATGGACCGAGGGTGGACATCGACTATACGATGAGTCCGTATTCGAGAGATTGTCAGAAATCATCAGGCTTAGAAAAACAAAAACTCTTTCGGAAATCAGAGCAGCTCTAAGCATAAAAGATAGAAGGGATTCACAAATCAGGATAACAACTGAAAAAGGAAGGATCGAGCATGAATCTGATGTCACTAATAACGGATAATATCACCGAAATACTGATTAAGATAGTCAAGTTCACACAAACTCGCCAAAAAATCCTTATCCAAAATATAATCAACTTCCAAAATCCCGGATTTGTGCCTAAAGAGCTGGAGGTGAACGAGTTTTCCGATGTGCTTAACACCGCTATCGACGAACACGTTCAAAATCAGCGGCTTGTCCTGCGCGATACTGAAAATATCAAATTCGGCGCCAGCGGCAGCATAGAATTAAATCCAGTCATCGACGAATACGGCATAAAACTTCTTGAAGAAAATCGAGATGAATATATCGAGCGACAAATAAACAAGCTTTGGGAAAATTCTCTAAACCAGAAGCTTGCAGCGGAATTACTAAGGCAAAAGCAAGGGACTATTCCGATAGATCGTTGACCATCGACTATTACGTTCGAAGCGATTGAAAATAATGAGATAACGAAACACTGTTTTTGTAACAAATGATTGAAATCTGATGGAATCATAGAACCCGGATTACCGCAAGGCGGGATCCTTTTCATGGAGGAAAACTGTGAAAACCGAGCAAAAACTCAGCATCGAACAAATATGGGAGCAGTTCCATAAAACCCACAACGAATATTCCCGCAACTTACTTATGGAACACTACAGGACATTGGTAAAATATTGCGCTGAGCGTCTTCACAGCAAATTACCCGATAAGGTCGAACTGGATGACTTGATAAGTGCCGGCATTTTCGGATTGATGGATGCCATTGACAAGTTCGATCCTTCCATAGGTGTCAAATTTGAGACATATTGCTCGCCCCGGATACGTGGTTCCATTCTTGATGAGCTTCGGAGCATGGACTGGGTCCCGCGATTAGTCCGCGCCCGGGCCCACCAGTTGGGAAAGGCCACTCATTCGCTCGAAACGCATCTTGGCCGTAAGCCCACCGAAAAGGAAATCGCCGAAGAGCTGGATATGGATATGGAGGAGTTTATCAGGCTCCAGCGGGATGCGAACGCGACCAGCCTCGTTTCGCTGAGCACCAAATATACCGACGGCGACGGCGAAAAGGATATTCGCGAAATAGACATCATTAAAGATGAGCGGAGCAAGAATCCCGTGATCGAGGCTCAAAAGCGAGACCTTAAAAGCCTCCTCACAAAGGGGCTGACACGCGCCGAAAGGCTGATTGTCGTGCTATATTACTACGAAGAGATGACAATGAAGGAAATCGGCGCTACGCTTGACCTGTCCGAATCCCGCGTCTCACAAATGCACTCCTCCATCATCGCACGCCTGAAAGCCCAGATGAACACCCGTAAAAAGGAATTCTCAGTCGGCAAATCGTAGCAAATCCCAAACCAAAGCAAATCGACTTAATCCGGCCGCATTAAAGATGCCATGGGCAGCGCATGGCCCGGCCGATCATGCGATTTACCGATGGATCGCCGATTATCCGCTCGCGTTTCGGGTCCCATAGAATTTTTCGGCCGCGAAGCATCGCGATATTTCCCAGGTGTGCAACCGTGGCTGTCCGGTGCCCCACTTCCGCCGGCGATATGGTCGTCTTTCGCGTCTTGACACAATCCAGAAAATCCCGGCGATGTCCCTGGCGATGGTCGCCCGCGGGCCTGGGCAGGTGAATCTCTTCCGGGCCGATCTTCGTTTTGCGCAGATCGGCCGGGTCTGTTTTCAGGCCGGCCCGCGTGATATGAACCCAGCCGGCATCCCCGATGAACCTGACTCCCTGCGGGCAGTGATTATTGCTGGCCACGCGCATCACAAGACCATCTTCATAAGCACACTCGAAGTCGTAGTCCACCGCCGTACTCCACAGCCCATCCTTGGGGAATACCCCCCTGCCGTGGACTTCTACGGGGCCTGTGTCGTCACAATTCATGCCCCAGTGGGCAATATCGATGTGATGGCAGCCCCAGTCGGTGACCTGGCCGCCGGAGTAATCGAGTATCCAGCGAAAATTCCAGTGGCAGCGTTCTTTGGTGTACGGCGCCCAGGGAGCCGGGCCGAGCCACATCTCGTAGTCAAAGCCGCCCGGAATCGGCATGACCGGCTCCGGATCGATTCGATTGACGGTGGGCCTGCCGCCACCCGGGTTGTAGCCACCGCCGATACCGACTTCGACCCGCTGCAGCTTGCCTATTCGCTCGTTGCGGACCAGCTCACACCCAAAGCGAAAATGTTCCGTCGAGCGCTGCCAGCTCCCGGTCTGCCATACGCATTTATAGCGATTCACCTCCTCGACAACGGCCCGGCCTTCGGCGATTGTCAGCGCCAGCGGTTTTTCGCCGTAAATGTCTTTGCC
>CBDVBU010000254.1:0-5931 GCA_965372295.1 uncultured Phycisphaerae bacterium | reverse complement strand
GGTACGTGCCGCTGGTTTCCATACAGCGTTACGGCCAGGGACAGACAATGGCAATCGCGACGAACACGCTTTGGAAATGGTGCCGGGCTTCGGATGAGCTGAAAGAGGCATACGGATATTTCTGGCAACAGACGGTCAGGAATATGACCTCTTGGGAAGAAGGGCAGCGTTTCCTCGCAATCAAATGGGATCAGGAACAATATAATCCTGGCGAAAACGCATCGGCGACAATCCGGATCGCAGGTCGCCACGATACCAACCAACTGCGCCTTTCGGCTGAAATGGAAGTGGAAGGAAAATCAACGCCGATTACAGTCGAGCCGATGATGGGACGAGAGAATACGTTCAAGGCTGAAATGAATTTTGCCAGAAGTGCTCGATACCGGTTCGAATTACAGGCCTTCCTGGGTGAACAGGTGCTGGAGTCTTACGAAAAAACGATTGTCGTGGGAACAAGGCTGAACGAAGGCGCCAATCTGGAAGTGGATCATGCATTTCTCAATAACCTGGCGGCACAGGCCGGCGGCAGGTATTTTCAGGAAACCGAATTCGAGAACCTAATCGGTACGTTGCGAAGCCGGATACTGAGCCGGGTTGTGAGCATGGAAATTCCGCTCATTGAAGATAATTACATCTATATTCTGATTTTCATTGGAATTTTAATCTTCGAGTGGATAATTCGCAGGAGAATGAATCTCTTGTAGGCAGAGACTTGAAAATGATGAACCAAAACAAGCACATTGCTTTTATTTTCAAATGGCAGGCGATTTCGATTTTGCTGCTCGTCCTAAGCCAGTCAACTCTCGTCCAGGCATCGATAAGGAAGGCGGCGGTTTACTTCTCCGATGGAAAAGTGTTGACAGGGAGGATTGCTCTGACTTCGGGGCGTAAATTCAAGCTGAACATCCCCAAGGCCGGCAAGCTCAAGACAACGGACATGGTCACGGGCGAAGATGTGCAGTACGGCAAGGTTCGTCAGTTTACTTTCGAGCCGATCAGCGAAATTCGTTTCTATCCGAGCAGGGAAGAAATAAGGCAAAACTGGAAATTCACTGAAACGACAAAATACGATGAAAAAACGGCGGTGGCCGATTACACACCGGCTCAAAAGGCCTTCTGGGGCCATACCTATCCGCTGAGATACCTTTCTTCGGCGGTAATTTTCAGCAGCGGCGAAATACTCGAAGGACAGCTCTACAGCGTGACAATCTATCTCGAAACCAAAGAGAAAACTCATCGATTTGTTCTGCGCAGCAAGCAGCGGGGCAGGAAGGGCACGAAACTGGAAGACCTGGTTTATGTCACTAAAATCAAGATGCTGGATGAGGGAAAAGATATTGCCGCGAACATCACTGTAAAATTTGCCGGGATGACATTCGGGCCGAACGATCTGGTCCAGGCGGTCACACGGGATTCACTAACCCCGGTGCCGACCGAGCGGGGCGAGGGCCCGGATACATTTGTTGTGAAATCGGCTTTTGGCGAAGATTTTTATCTGGCCGTCAGAAAAGACGGCAAGTATTTCGTCGGCTGGCCTGCGAATCGAGACGAAAAACTTTTTGCTCTGGCTCAAGATCATATCGAACGCCAGCGGGATTTTTATAACGACAAAAAGCTGCTCGGCGTAATGAAGAGCAAAGACGGCCGGGAGGTCTTGGCGCTTGTCAATCTTCGGCGCAGATTCGCGCCAACCAACTTTGGTGATATCGGCGGGGAATGGGACAGGGAGCTGGGCAGGATTGTCGAGCCGTGGCGGCTGAGCATCTGGAAATGGAAATACGACCAGGCCAATCAAGAGTTGCTGCTCTCTTCCCGCGGCACATTTTTCCGCTTTATCTTTCTGCCGGAAGATCCGACGCCGGAGGCTGTGATTTCCGAAAAACTCTGGCAAATGCAGCGTGAAAAGAACACAGTTTATGTTGGCCGAGTGGCTAAAAATAAGAACATAAGAGTGGAACCATGAAACCGATACCACCCCAATACGATAACGATGTCCACCAGCTAATACTCAAAGTACGTAAGCTCATGCTCACGAGCCGGCTGCTCCGGGGCCTGCTGATTTGGCTGACGGTGAGCCTGGGACTGTGGCTGGTTCTGCTTGCAGCGGACAATCTACTGCATCTTCCGGCGGGGCTGCGTCTGGCCGTATCATTGGGCGGCCTTGGCCTGATGGGCTTTGAGTTATGGCGGCTACTGCTGCAACCGCTCGTCCAGCGTGACAGGCTCGAATCGGTGACATTATTCCTGGAAAGCAAATTCTCAATACCCGAAAATATGTTGATCAACTCGCTTTGCTTCGAATCGGCCCGGCTTAGCCCTAAAGAAGAACCCTTCGCCCAAGAGACCATAAAAACCGGCTCAGCTATGATGACTAAAGCAAACGTGAACGAATTATGGCAGCACAAGAAACTGGCCCGGTGGGCCACGGCACTTTTGATTCTTATCATGCTGTGGGCCTTATTCGGCATCTGCCGGGGGCACCATCTCGCCAATTCACTGCTACGGTACGCCATGCCTTTAGGCGATGTGCCTCCTGCAGGCTCGGTGGTTCTGAAAGTAACGCCGGCCGGCGATATTTTCATGGCCGAAGGCGACGATCTGGAAATAGTTGTCGAAGTCATGGGTCTTAAAACCGACGATTCGCTGGCCCAGTATCCCGAAATTGTCTGGCAGCGTGCGAGTGATTATGTCAGTGACGAGAGAGGCAAGAACAAAACCACAACGATGCAGTCATCGGCCGAAGGGCATAATCGCTATCATTACACTTTCAAATCGGTGAACGAATCCTTTGCTTTTCGTGTCTTTGCCGCGGACACCTATACGCCAAGCACAAAAGTGACAGTCAACAGGGTGCCACGCATCAGTGAGTCCGAGTTTCACATCCTCGCTCCTTCGTACACCGGCACTGAACGTATCAGTCTTCTCGGCCCGCCCGAGGCCTTGTCCGGCCCTGCCGGTTCCGATGTCACTATCGATGTCAAACTCAACAAAAGCGCCGAAGGCCTGTGGTACAAAGATTCCGGTGACTGGATCGCCTTCGAGAACACCAGCGGACTCTGGAGGGCCAAAACGAAGCTCCGGCAGGCCGAGTCCTACCAGATAGAAGTCAAGGCAAAAGGATTCGAGAAGCGAATTAAGATTGCCGAAGCTCCCGTCCTCGCACAGCAGGATCGACGGCCGGAAGTGGAATTTGTCACATCCGATCTCAACCGCCGGGTCAATCTGGGAGAACGGCTCAGGCTCGATGTCCAGGCGTACGACGATTTCGGAGCAAAGCGAATTTACGTAACACATAAGTCGGCGAGGACAGGCAGCTCCGAGACGATAATAGAAAGCTGGGACTACCAGGGCCCACCCGGAAAGACCGAATCGCGAGAGACTCTCCTGATGTCGATCGACGCAAGCTTGTTCAAACCGGGCGGCAGCTATGTTCTGCAGGCGTTCTGCGAGGATTTCAGCCCGGCGGGACATGTCGGCAGCTCGAAGCCGCTCTTGCTGCAGGTAAAATCCCTGGAAGAAATGACAATCTCCGAGGACGACCCGGGCAGCAACGCTTTTGCCGAACTTGATAAGGCCATAAAAGCGCAGCAGACAGCCTTGGGTGTCACGGTCAATCTGACGGCGAACCTCGACGATGTTGTCGATGCAAATCGTGCCGATGCGGACAACCTGGCTTCTCTCAGGAGCCATCTGACGCAAATGAAGCAAAAACAAGACATAGTCGGATCTCACATGACCAGGGCCTGGGAAGTATCCATCGAGCCGAAGCCCGGATTTGTCGCCCGGCTCATCGATCTGCGGGACAACGAGCACACAAGAATTCTCGGTAAGATAACCGAGACGGACCAGAGCAAAGAAATCGACAACAGATCCGCTTCCTACGCTCTTAAGTCGGTCGAGAAGCAGCAGGTCTTCCTGCTCGATAAGCTTATTGCTCTGAAAGGCATCGTGGCCAAACAAAGCCAGATTAATGCGGAGAAAGCCATGGCCGAGCTTTTGGGGCAAGCCGATGAATTGCTCAGCCCGACTCCGGAAGAAACGCTGGAAAATACAGTCAAGGAGCTTGATGGATTCATAAAACAGCAGAAGGACATCATGCAGAAACGGCAGATGGTTCTCGACCAGCCGCCGGAGGATTTCTCTGAGGAGGACGAAGAGTTGCTGGAAGACCTCGCGATCGACCAGTCGAAGCTCGCCGAAATCCTTTCGAGCCTGGTCAATGACCTTAGCAATATGAATCTTCTCGACTTCGGTGACAGCCAGATGGTCGAGTCGATGAAGAGCGTCTATGAGCTGGCCGAAGAGCTGGCCGATAAAGCCGAAGAAGCCGCCGAAATGCGGCAGGCCAGAGAAGATGCGTATCGCCTGGAAACCGAAGCGGTCGAGATGGCCGAAGAGTTGATGATAAACTGCGAAGCGACGCTGGGATTTTATGACAATATTCAATTCGTAGCGGAAATTCCCGAAGACGAACAATTGATGGCGCCGCTGGCCGAACTTCCGAGCGAGCTGGAGGATTTGGTTGGCGACTTGATCACGTCGGAAGAAGAGATGCGGCCGGAAGTCGAAGACATCGGGAGCTATCTCAATTCTCTGGATCATACTGCCGGACCTGTTGCCGATGGAACAATCAGCAGCACGAGCGCTAAGGGCAAAACGGGTGACCAGAGGCCGGAGGAAAATGTTCTTGAAGGCCGCAGCGGTGCCGGCCGCAGCGGTATGTCTGACGGCCAGCTTGTCGAACCGGTTGCCAAGGACCTGCAGCAGAACGAGTACGCCCTGCGCGAGCGTGTATCCAACACGCCGCTGGAAGCCGGACAGGTCGAGGACCAGGACGTCGGCGCCGCCACGGGAGGGACCGGCCTCGGCAAAACCACCGGTAGCACAACGCAATTCGGCGCGGGCGGAAAACTGCCGCCCAGGGTGCTCGAAATGATGCGTGCGACTATGCAGACGCAGCAGGAAATCAGGCAGGCCTCGGAGGACGTGGTGACAAAGCTCAAACGTCACAACCTCTCGGCAACCGAATTGGAGATTTCGATCCAGGCCATGCAAAGGCTCGAAGAATCGATCCGGCGCAGCGACGGAATCGCAATCAGAAACGCTTACGCGGAAACCGTCGACGGCCTGAGGAAGTCTCACAGTGCCGTCGGCTCGCAGCTTGCGATTCAGTACACCAACGATAACAAATTGGCCAGAAAGCTTCAAAATATACTCTCCAGGAAACATACGCTGAACTTCAAGGGCTACAACCAGATGGTCAGCGCCTACTTCGAAGCCCTCGCGCAGGCTCAGGCCGCCGGCAACTTAACGGAGCAGAAATGATGCTGTCTCTCGCTTTGACAATCCGGAGAAATACAACTACGGCCGCGCAAACGCCGGGGCATTTCAGGAAATTTCTGTGCCGTGTCTTGTTCGCTTTGTCGATTACAGCCTCCGCCATGTCCCAGGAGCCGTCCGGCACAACCGGCTGGCACGAGAATGACGCCGGCGTTCGATTTCGCATCGAGAAGGATTATTCGCATTCGCTCATTCCTGATGTTTCGCTGCTCGATATTCCGCCCGACAAGAAATCGAAGAACGTGAAAAAATGGATCGACGAGTACAGGTGGATTAAAAGGTACCAAATCAATGGAAAGCTGTGTCAGAATATTCTTCCATCCTTCGGCTCCAGTTTTATTACCTATAATCTTAACCGTGACTACACCCATTTTGTCGCGAGAGCAGGGATCGTCGATCGCGCCGATCCGAATACGTCGGTGACATTCGAGGTTTACGCCGACAAGAGGCTTATATTCCGTGCCGGCCCGCTTACGCCGAAGAGACCGCTGGCCGAAATCAATACCGCAATCCCCGCCCGCAGCAAACAGCTCAGGCTCATCACAAAGGCCTCGGAGAACAAATATCTGAGCAGGGCCAAGTGGGTGGACC
>CBDVBU010000253.1:0-5961 GCA_965372295.1 uncultured Phycisphaerae bacterium | reverse complement strand
GTACTCGCCCGCCCAGGAGTTGATCAACAACACGGCATATATCGTTATGATCCTGCTGGGAATGGTCATTCTCATTATGAGTTATAGCGGCTCGGCAGGGGGCCGGATCGCCGCGATTGCATATCTGGCATACGGCATCGCCGGGTCCATCTGGATTATGGTCTTCGTCTGCCCGTACTGCAGGTATTTCAACACGCGGTCGTGTCCCTGCGGGTACGGGCGCATCGCGGCAAGGTTTCGCGTCAAAGAAACGGTCGAATGTTTCGACGAAAAATTCAAGAAGCATATTCCGGTTATCGTTCCGCTCTGGTTCATCCCGATCGTTGCCAGCGTTGTCCCTCTAATACGCGGCTTCTCGCTGCCCCTGCTGGTTTTACTTGTTATATTCGCCATCAATGCCTTTGTCATTCTGCCGCTTGTATCGACCAAACATGGCTGCAAAGAATGTCCCCAGAAGGAAACATGTCCCTGGATGAAATACACAGTCAAGCCGGCCGGTTAAGTCCACCGACTGGTATTTTCTTTAAGCATCTCACACCTTATTTTCTTTTGAAATGAAACATTACCGCCCGGCTGTCGGGGGCGTCGAATGTGAAGCTGCCGCGAGCGGCTTCGCTCAAGTTTTTTTCTTCTTTACTGATTATGTCATAGCGTTTAATCGTCCATGTCCCGCCCGGCAGGTTTGCGACGATTTCCTTATGGGCCTTGTTTGTGCCGAGCACGTATTCGTGTCCCGGCCGGGCGAGGCCGCGAAAGCCGGGATGCAGATTCGAGAAGATGCCGCTGTCGGGCGCCATTTTCCAGAACGTGATATTCTTGTCGATGGTCTCGCGCAGGTATTTCAGATTGTCGGCGGAAGTGTGCTCTGCCGGGTTGAAGCATCCCTTGAAATACTGGCCCAGCTTGGAACCCGGTTTTTCGCCGGTGGTGCCGTAGCCTCCGCCGAGAAAAGCACCGAGGTGAGACTCGATCGTATCCTGCTCGGTATGTTTGTCGCCTTTGCCCTCATAGCTTAATTCATCGTTGATCGTCGGCTTGTTGCGTGGGCTTTTGCCGTCCGGATTTCGCCAGGTATATTGAATCGCGTCGGCGGCATCGGGAAGATTGCGAATCTTCTTCTGGATAATCTGATGATCGTTCCAGGGCGCAAGCTCATCGAACTTCGCCGGCCACAGCGTACGCGGCACCGTGTGGACACTAAGCGGCGTGGAGCAGGGCAGGTATTGCCTGATAATGCGTCCGAATCGAACGACTTGCTCTTCGGAATATTTTGGCTGCTTGATATTGAATTCGTTGCACAGGCAAATCCAGACGTTGGGATAACTTCCGTAACGAGCGGCGATGTATTTGAGGTAGGGCGTAGGATCGCTGCCGTTGTTGCCGGCTCGCAGAACGGATCGCGACTCTTTGGTATCCGGGCCGCACAGTATCAAATCGGCAATCAAATCTTGCTCCCAGGCGGTCTGCACGGCTAAGTCGGCACGGATGCCAAACCAGCGGGGATTTGGCCGATGCGAATCATCGCCCGAATCGCTCAGATGCCCGTTGTCGTCGAAAAACGGCTTTTCATCCGGATTGGGATAGCGGTCGCCGTACAGGCTGAAGCGAAGTTTCTTAAAATATTTCGCATTGCTGGCGATATCGGCGGCGATGTCGTTTCCGCTGGGCTTGCCATCCTTTTGATAGCCGGAGAGGAACGAATAATGTGTATTGCCGAAGATATATTGATGCGAGCCGTCCGAGCGCATATACCATCGGCGGCCCGGGCTGTCGGGGTCGGCAATCCAGAAGCCCGGATTTGGCACGGTCATCTCAGTGGCATGGCCATCTTGGCCATGTTTTCCACGGGCTGGAAGCCCGTGCCACGCGACGGCGGTCACGTATTGGCCCTGCTTTTGGCCGTGCAACTCTTGTTTGTTCGAATATACCTCAACCAGATCCCAGCGTCCGGCGTTTGTCGGGCAGAAGCGGATTTTGAAAACGCCGCCGGCGGTGCCTCCTTTGCCGTCGCCGTCCCAGAAGCCGTGAATCTTGTATTCCGGCGAGCCGCTTTCGTGCCGGAAGCGGGCCCAGAAATCGATATCCCGTGCCGGTATGTCTTTAGAACTCTGCACCGGCCCAGCAAATGTAAGCTCCACAACAGAGTATTGAGTGGCTTTCGCACTTTCCACCGCCCGGGCCCGGGGGCAAAAGAAAAACAGAGGCAGCAATACAGCAAGAATCCACATTTTCCTGTTTATTTGCCTTGCCATTGCGGTTTTCCCTTTCAATAGTAAAAATACTTTGACCTAAAGAAAATTATAGAGCATTAAACTGTTGCAGTCACATATGCTTTGAAGAAATTGGCTTTGATTGGCTTTGTTTTTTTGCGGCCCAAAACCACCAAAAACCTCATAATCCTTTTTTGTATAAATACTTACGTTTATTTTAGCCCTTTTGAAATTGGTTTTGTTTTTTCAAATTGTGTTCTGTAACATGCCGTCGTTTAGGATTTAGAGCTTCGTGCTCAGGATTTCCGGCCAAAGGCCGGCTTTGGTTTTGTTTTTTCAAATAGCCTCTGCCGGAAAAATTCCGGTTTTACTCTCCTTTTACCCTTTTGCCTTTTTACTTCTATCATTTATCACTCATTATTAATCATTTTGTTATGTATTATACGAACTAAAACACAAAAAGTCTGGCAAATTTTGGAAAAATCTTCGTGAGACGGCGTTCTTATTTCTACAAAAGACGCCATCCTTTAGAAAAGGTCATGTTTTGAACGCAGTAGAAGGGATTAAAGAGTGAAAAGCAAAAAAAAATTACATTTTCGTGAAAAAAGGCTTTGCGTAAACCAATATACGATGTATATTGAATCAATAGGACATAAATAGATATTATTTGATCAAGGATTCCACAATGAACAACAAAAGTCAAAACAAGTTTCTTGATATGCAGGAAGCTGCTGATTTTCTGAACATAGACGAGGGGGAGCTTCGTCACTTGGTTATTGAAAAGCATATACCACACTCCATTTTCCCCAATGGACAAATAAGATTCTGGCCTGAGCGTCTGATTGATTGGGGACTTTCATTCGAACAGGCACATGAATACACAATAAAGAGTTCATATATAGTGCAAGACGAAGGGCGATCTTTGATTTCTGAGATATGCAGACGTTTTAACCCTGAAACGAGAAGATCCAAAGAATATGTTAATTTGTGTTTTGCGCAGAGGGTTTTTGCACAACTTCATCCAAGACGAAACAATGATGGAATCGATTTAGCTTTAAGAGAATGTGACAAGGATACCAATTTGCCCGAATCTTCATTCTTTATAAGGACCGAAATAAAACGATTAAATGGCTATACAAAAACAAACAAAAACTGGCTTAAGGGCAATCAACACACAAGTCAACCTGCGGCAGCCTTCCACATTCCAAATTCATTGTTAGATGAACTGGAAAGTGATGCGTGGAAGGAATTACAATCTTTATTAGAATACGCAAGAGACAAACTTGAGAAACAACTGAGAGAAAGAAACTTGATAAGAAGACGAAAAATTGATCTTTAAGGACACTTAAAACAGAAGGCACAAATAGCGAAAATAAGCCTACGCCCAACTTTTGAGTATATTAGAGAGATCGACGTTCTCTTTTCACTAATCACTCGCTATTAATAAAAGGCTGTCCACAATCTAGCCAGTACGGATGAGATTATAATGATTTGTGGACAATCCAATTAGAAAGGTAATGATCCATGACAAACGTATATAAAATTAATCAAGAATGTCGACGAAGACAAGGGGAGACATATCGGTTTATTCGCTGCTTCCACTCACAGCGCGATGAGTTTAACTGCGATTTCTGCGGTAACCGAGGCAAGCATGGATATATAATCCAAAATATCCACAATGAACAGGAAGAGCTCCATATCGGTGAGAAATGCCTGAAAGACAATTTTATGATTCAAGTTTCTCCATCGAGCTAAAGACTATTTCGGAGCATTTAGACAATCAATACGTAGCCCCAACGAAGCCCTATAACTCTGCAAGAGATGTCTACATTGAGGTATAATAACGAGGAACGTGCGTACAGCGCCAAGTATTATATTGGGAAAACACCAAGGCTAACGTTTTTGGATTCGGTACCGCTAGTTAAAGAAAAAATGTTGAACAACAACTTACAGGCAACGGTTGCCTGATTGTCAGATTAAGTCCTATTCACTACAGATTAAGACCCATTCACTACATATTAATGCACATAACGTATTATCCGATCATATTTTACTGTTGTTTTAAATTTTTTCTTCTACCATCACAACATAAGACAAAAGTGTGTTGATAACCAAATAATAATCTCCCGAACCACGTATTGTACTTGAACTTGAGTCTGAATCTGCCATTACATTAGCAGCAATGGTTACAGGTATATCCTCCCCTAATTTATCCTTAGATTTGTATACATATATCTGAAAGATTGGCATACTGTGCTGAGTCGGCTTAGTCTGCCAAGAAATTCTCCACGTGTCAGCCGAGACATGAAAAGTTTCTGTGTTTTTCATACCGCTGCCTTGCCATCGGGCTACTTCCCTCCAACCGGATTTATCTACACGTTCCTTTTTGTATTCATTTACTTCTTTCTGACCTTGCACCCTATTGGTATTTACCAATTCTTCTTCTAATTTGTCAATTTCCGATCTATGTTTCTGCTTAACGTATTCAATATCAAATTTAGCCTTATCAGTGACTGTTCGTAATGCTGCTTCAGCTTCTTTCTTTTCTTTTTTGTATTCCTCTACTTGAGTACTCATCGCCATCATGCCGATAACTACTCCAAAACAACCGGCCAATAATGACATGATTATTGCCATCGATTTCGACATTATTATCCCTCGCTACTCACATTTTCTAATTTTCCATCCACTAAACAAGAAGCCTGAAAGCATTAAACCTAGTCGATCCGTAAGCTATTCATAAGTGACACTTGTTATAATCACATTGATCTGCGACCGCTTTCAAATCCTTCTCTATAGCCGGCTTCGTAACCCTCTTTGTACCCTTTACTATATCCTTTATTTGAGCCTTGTTGCATACCCACTCCGAATCCCTTCCTATAGCCTTCTTGGTTCCCCTTTGACAAGCCTTTATCATAACCTTGTTGCTTGCCTTCTGATAATCCTTCTGCATAACCTCCTTCTTTACCGTCAGACAAGCCAATTTCATATTTGAACTTCGATTCTCTCCAACACTTGAAAAGCCAGCATATGCAAATTAGGGCACCGCTGACAACAAGAACAATTATAAAACAGCTCTTTATAAATTCCATGAAAACGATCTCTTATTTCAAGCTCTCTTTTACATCTTACGCAAGGTTCTCCAAACTCATACATTGACACTGACTCGCTAAGCATCTGCAATTTTATCTTAGCAAACGAGATTTTGTTTGTCAAAAGAATAATTGCTGGGATCGAGAGAGCACTTGCAAACAATTCTTGGTGCAGGTATAATCCGGCATGATACTGGTCCATTATTAGGTTATTTTCTGGAGGTATTTTATGGATCGTCGTGACTTTCTTAAAGCAGGCGCAGCTTCGTTGGCACTTCCGGCTCTCTGTGCATACGCCGCGGGGCCAGCCCGGCAAAAAACCAGACGCGTCGGATTGATCGGCTGCGGCTGGTACGGCAAGAGCGCTCATTTCCGTTTGCTTCAGATCGCCCCGGTCGAAGTTGTTGCGCTGTGCGACGTGGATAAGAAAATGCTGGCCGAAGCCGCCCAGATGGTTGCCGCCCGGCAGGTCTCGAAAAATACGCCTCGCACATACGGCGACTACCGCGAGATGCTGAAGCGGGAAAAGCTCGATATCGTGCATGTTGCGACGCCCGACCACTGGCATGCTCTGGCGATGATTGCCGCGGTCAAGGCGGGGGCCGATGTTTACGTTGAGAAGCCCATCAGCGTGGACGTCGTCGAGGGCCAGGCGATGC
>CBDVBU010000252.1:0-5979 GCA_965372295.1 uncultured Phycisphaerae bacterium | reverse complement strand
CGAGGGCAGCCCGATAGAATTCCGCAACATCTATATTGAGCCGTTGAATTAAAAGGGCACTTTCTCGCTTCGATAAAACTTCAAAGCTATTAAGCTTTCGGCCATTGAAGAGGGGCTTAGAGGTATTGTCGAGAAGTATTCGTACTATAAAGATAACTTAAGTCCCGGCAACAAGAGCATTTGAGTCCGAACCGGCGGAGTTTTCGCTTTGCAGCCCGAGCTATATCCTCTCGACGAGAAGAAACAAAAGCACATATCCGTTGAAAATAGCGAGTATTTCTTGACTTTTTGAGCAGTTAAAGGTATTCTATTTGCCCAAGATTAGGCATTTAAGGATAACAGAGAATATATGAAGGATATCGAGAAACCACAGGAACAATTCGAGGATATGCGTATCCTCGATGAGTTGAAGAATTCGTATCTCAATTACGCGATGAGCGTAATCGTTTCACGTGCCCTGCCGGACGTTCGCGATGGCTTGAAACCTTCGCAAAGACGCATCCTGGTTGCAATGAACGACTTGAACCTCGGCCCACGAAGCAAGCACCGAAAGTGCGCCAAGATCGTCGGTGATACCGGCGGCAACTATCACCCCCACGGCGACCAGGCAACCTATGGAACCCTGGTCAGACTGGGCCAGGACTGGAATATGCGTTATCCGCTGGTGAACCCGCAGGGCAACTTCGGGAGTATCGATTCGGATCCGCCGGCGGCAATGAGATATACCGAGGCAAGAATGGCTGCCCCGGCAACGGACATGCTCGAAGATATCAAGCACGACACCGTCGATTTTGTGCCGAACTACGATGAGACCCGGACCGAGCCGACGGTGCTGCCGTCGAAGTTTCCGAATCTGCTGGTCAACGGCTCTACAGGAATCGCAGTAGGAATGGCCACCAATATCCCGCCGCACAACGTTGCCGAGGTTTGTGATGCCCTGTTGTTAGTCATTGACGAGCCGGACTGCGGATTTAAAGATATTATCAAGCGTCTGCCCGGCCCGGACTTCCCAACAGGCGGAATCATCTGTGGTAGAAGAGGGATTATGGACGCTTATACCACCGGCCGGGGTCATTTGACCGTTCGTGGCAAAGTCGATATCGAAACGACCAAAAAGGGCCGGGAGAGGATCGTTGTTACCGAAATACCATATATGGTTGTCAAGACTACGATCGTCGCTAAGATCGCGGATTGCGTTCACAAAAATACGCTCCCGGAAGTGGCCGACGTCAGAGATGAATCGGATCGCCAAGGACTGCGCATTGTCGTGGACCTGAAAAAAGACGCCGAAGCCGAAGTCGTGCTGAATAAGCTGTATCGTTACACTCTTCTGCAAACCACTTTTGCCATCGCAAATATCGCGCTGGTTAATAAAAGGCCTGAAACCCTTAATATCAGGGAGATGCTCGATTGCTTTCTTGAGCATCGCAAAACGGTCATCCGCAGACGAAGCCGGTTCCTGCTGAAAAGATGCCAAAACAGGGCCCACATCCTCGAAGGCCTTATTCTGGCGGTCAGTGACATCGACGAGATTATCGATTTAATAAAGAAATCGCCGGACACCCCCACCGCAAAGCTGAACCTGATGAAGAAGCCTTTGCGGTTGGCCGAAGTGGGTACGCTGAAGAAAATCCTGCCCGAGTCTTTTATTAAGGAGAAAAGCAAAGGCGAACATTTCCTTACCGGCCCGCAGGCTGATGCGATTTTGACGATGCAGTTGCAGAGGCTTACCGGCCTGGAGATGGAAAAGCTCGCTAAAGAGTACGCCGACCTGATCGAGCAGATAGAAAGCTATGAGGCGATATTGGCAAGCGACCAAATCTTGCTGGATATCATCCGGGAAGACATTCATGAAATAAAGGAAAAGTACGGTGACGCCAGGCGGACAAAAATCACCGCTGCCGCCGAGCAGTTTGCCGATGAAGACCTGATCGCCGAAGAGGAAGTCATCGTCACGGTAAGTCACAGCGGATACGTCAAGCGGCTTCCCATCGACACATACCGCAAACAGGCCAGGGGCGGCAGAGGAATCATCGGCTCGGATACAAAAGAAGGCGATTTCATAAAGCATCTGTTCATCGCCTCTACCCACGATTACCTGCTGATTTTTACCAATCGCGGCAAGTGCTACTGGCTGAAAGTTTATGACATACCGAGCATGTCCAGACAGAGCAAGGGCAGAAATATCATCAACCTGCTGAAGCTGGGAAATCAACAAGTCGCATCGATCATCAACGTCAGCAGTTTCGACGACGAAAGCGGTGAAGACGGCGAAGAAGCACAACAGCGACAACTGGTAATGGCCACAAAAAACGGTATTGTCAAAAAAACGAGATTGTCGGCCTACGGCAACCCGAGAACCACCGGGGTTATCGCCATTAATCTGGATCCGAACGATGATTTGATTGATGTGGCATTGACCACAGGTTCCGATCATATCATCCTCGGCACGCGAGACGGTATGACGATACGTTTTGACGAAAGCCAGGTTCGTTCGATGGGCCGTGTCTCGCGAGGGGTCAAAGGGATTAACCTGCGCACCGGCGATGCTCTCGTCGGCATGGTGATTGTCGAGGAAAAAGCCGCTCTGTTCACGGTATGTGAAAACGGATACGGCAAACGAACCGGCCTTGAAAATTACCGCTCACAGAGCCGGGGCGGAGTTGGTCTGAAAAATATTAAAACCACCGCCCGAAACGGCAAAGTCGTCGCACTAAAAGCGGTCCATAACAAGGATGATTTGATGATGATAACCGCAAACGGGATAATTATCCGAACCGGACTCGATCAAATTCGTTCGATCGGTCGGAATACTCAGGGCGTGCGTTTGATAAAGCTCAAAGCCGGTGACAAGCTCGTTGCAGCCGAAAAGATAGTGTCCGAAGAAGCGGATAATTCGAAGGCCGAATCCAACGAAAAAGGCAAGTCACAATCAAAACCGAAAAACAAGGACAAAGAACAATAAAAAGTGAAACATATCGTGAATCGTGATTCGCACTCCACAGGATGCCTTGCGGCAGAGCTGATTTACGTAATTGCGGGCAAAGATGATTCTCTTGTCAGCTCTCAGTGCCAGGAGCTTCTCGACAGGCTTTTGGAGCCGTCGCAAAGAGCTATGGGACTCTTTGATGCCGAGGCGGTTTCGGTCTCGGCGTCAGATGTGCTGGATGAACTGCGGACAGCACCGTTTTTGACCGACAAACGAGTCGTTCGCATAAAGGGGGCGGGAGATTTCATATCCAGGAGCCGCCCGTTGCTCGAAAAATATTTTGACAATCCCTGCCCTACGGGGCGGCTCATATTGACCGTAAAGTCCTGGGATGCCCGAACCAAACTGGCTAAGAAACTGACGAAAATAGGCAAACTGATCAGCGTCACGCAACCTAAGCCCTGGGAGTTGCCGCAGCGTCTGATAAGATATGCAAACGATGCGCACGACAAAAGACTCGGCAGGGACACCGCCGAACTTCTCATCGAGTTGACCGGCGACGAACTGACACGGCTTTACAGCGAAATCGACAAGCTTGCTTTGTTCACAGATACAGAAAAGGTCATAACGCCGAAGCATGTAGAATCGCTCATCGGCCACAACCGTCTGTTCAATGCCTTTGCAGTGATCGATGCAATTATCGCCGGCAATACCGGAGCAACGGTAGAAAGGCTGAGGGGCATGATCGCGCAGGACAAATCAGCCGAGTACACCATTGTCGGCGCTTTCGCATTTCATTTTCGCAGGATGTTCAACGCAAAAGTGCTGCTCGAAAAAGGTACTCGACGCGGCGAGGTTGAAAAGAGACTCCGAATCTGGGGCAACGCGGACGGCTTCTTCGCGCAACTTCAGAAAATGAGCTTAAAGCAAATCGGCGGATACCTCCAGCAATTGGCCGAAACCGACTACGGAATAAAGACCGGCCAAACAAACGCAAAAGTCGCAATGGAGCAATTGGTGCTCAAGTTGGCCGCCGAGACGACCAGCAGCAGAAATGTCGCAAGAAGTATGTAGAGTAATGCCCGATATCACGTATATTCGGCAATGCTAAAACTTTAATTGCCCGGAGTCTATTTCTGCTCTGCCGCTTTGAATTTCTGCGAGCCACTTATCAGATTTGGATTTGCTGTAGCCTAAAAAGGCAGAATCCATATCGTTATTGTCAAATGCTTTGCAGGCTCTGCGCTTGTTCATATTGGCATAGCAGTAAACACAACCGTGTGGACAGGTGTCGTATGTACCGATATCGGAGCTTTCCGTGCAGCCGCATTCTTTCCTTGTAGGTTTTTCTTTGTATGCAAGTCCTTCGGCAAAGAATAAGCTCTCAATAATACTGCCGTCTATGCAATGGGCTTTGTTAATGCGGTCATTTACTAAATATTCGCCGCAACATGAAAACATCCGCATCCCATGATGTTTTGCGATCTCCGACAATTCGTTCGCCAGGTCAATCTTAAAATCTTCGCTGCAATTAGTGATTTTTACGCCTGCGGTTCTTTCCAGCTCTTCGAAGCTGCGTTTAACCTTGCCATATTCCGTCACGAAACTAAAGTAACAGCGCTCAACCAGACCTTCTAACTCAGATGCAAGCTCTTCGAAAGCTCTGATGTAAAAGTCGCCGTCACAAACGCTGGAGATGATAATCGGATCGAACCGCCAGTTTATATGCTGGGGCGAATATGTTCTGCTGAGTTGCTTGAGAGCATCAATCGCTGCTTGTCTTTCCACGTTGCTTTCAAAGACGCCCGGCAGAGCAGTAACAGTGTAATTAAAATAGAATTTGTATCCCAAGTCATCGACAACTTTCAAGCTCTCAAGGAAGGGACTGAAGTTCTTGGACCAGAACACAAAACACACGACATCTTCGGGCTTGAGCGATACAATATATTTTTGCCCTCCGAACGGATTTACCACACCGGCAAAACCTTCTTTTAGCCGGCGCATGAACCAGCCGCCATAAAACGCGGGGATATCGGTTCTGCGGGATACTGAAATAATTCTTTTCATAACTGTCTTTACAAGATTCTGATATTCCGCCTTAAACGAAAAAACAAATGACTTTCCGAGAAGTGATGTCACTGATGATCCGAAGTTTCCAATCGTGCATTTCGTATAACCCAACCACATCGGCATACTTGCCGCTTTCGGGCAGAACTTCAGCCAGTCGATTAGGTATCTCATCGAGCATTGCTCTATTGAAAACTGTGCCGGCCTTTCCCGGAAAAAGAGCGACATAAAAAATATCTCCCTCGACCAAATCCTGGAAGAAGTGGGTTCCAAAGGATAGTTCCGGCATTAAGTTACCGCCCTCATAAGCAATCTCTGCAAGGATGGCAAATTTGTTGATTTCATGAAAGCTGACGGGAACTCCCAGGCTCGGCGTGGTTGTCCCCCATCTGCCCGGCCCAAAAAGAATGGTCGGTTCGGCGTCTTTCGCCTCGATTTGCCTGTTGAGTTCGCCAACCAGCCTGGCTATATCGTATTTTCCGGAAAGCGGCAAATCGATATATGCTTTCGGATCGACATAAATCACTTTTTTGATATTCTGACAAATGCTGCCGCCCATGAATTTACCTTCACATGAAAACAGAACCTGCTCCGGATCGATCTGTTCAGGAATCTCGACTTGGCCCTGTTGGCCTCTGGTCTGCAGAGGCCGGCATTGCAGCAAATTGATCAGGGGTTTCTGATCCTGGGTGAAGTTAACTGTAAATTCTATGTCAACCGGATATTGATAGTGGCTTTCCAGAACCTTCAGGATATTCTGCATAATTTGGGTGAAGGATGTCTCAGTCAGCAGTTTTTCGAATGTAAGCAGCCAGTATTCAACATTACCTATACCCTTCTGCCTGGCCTGTCTTGCCAATTGATAATCCCGTACTGCGACAAGCTCCAGCCTGACATCCGACTTTTCAGTAATAAGCTGCTGAAAAGGAACCGTTCGAAAAGCGTTTTTCCTGGTATCGAGCAGGTCCACAAGATGCTGCGAG
>CBDVBU010000251.1:0-6021 GCA_965372295.1 uncultured Phycisphaerae bacterium | reverse complement strand
ACATTCACCTGCTTTGCCTGCTTGTTGCTGAGGATCTGCCTGCCGGGCAGAAACCGGGCGGCAATCGATATATAGATATGAGGTGCTCGGAAATAGGGATGTGTCTGGTTTGTGTAAATATGCTCAAGCGGTGTATCGCCGAAACTCATTTGCTCTGGTTCGGTCCAGTCTAAAAAATCCATGGATGTAGTTCGGCCGACGCTGCGGAAACCGGAATAGCCTGTGCCGGTCCAGGTTCGGAAGTAGCAGAGATAACATTGTTCATTGTCGGACCAGAAAGCAACATTCTGGGAATCGAATAGTCCCTTTGTGAAGACGGGTTCCTGGCGGAGTTTTCTCCAGTGGATACCGTCGGCGGAGATGTATGCAATCAGGCCGCTTTTTTGGGTTCCCCCGAGAGCCTTGTAACGCCGGTCTTCCGGGACGCCGGGTCTCGTGTCGAGGAACGGACTAAAATTGTGGTTGACCGGAGCGGTATCGGCCAGGATTACGTTGTTTGATTTCGATCCTTTTACGGCGAATAAATTGAGCTTGGGTTTGGAGATATTGACGCCGTCCGACGATTCGGCGTAGCAGGTGACTTCCCGCTCGCTGCCGTCTCTGCCGGCTTCCGGTAGCCCCCGGTAATAAAAGCGGTACTTGTCCCCGTCCCTGATGACAGTACAGTAACCGCAGAAAGGCCCTTCCCATGGTTCGTCGAATTTTAGCACCGGGCCTTCATCGCGTGGGCGATGCAATACCAGATGGACGCCGTCAAGGCAATCGATAAGATAAGAGTCGACAAACAGCTCCCTGCGTGAAGCGATGTCTATCCATTTGGACTCTTGTGCAAAAGAACACGTCACCGGCATGAATTGAGCCAATGACCACGGGATTACAATTGTTAGTAGTAGAGTTCTGTTCCTATTCATTTCGGACTCTTTCAAATTCACTGTTTTTCTATTCGAATCATGAACTATAGTACCGGCGATTCCGCTAAAGGCAACACCCATATCGGCGCATCATTTGGTTTCTTATAAACTCGCTTTGGCATAGATTTCACATAGAAGGCATATCCCAGGGAGTATAATTTGGTTTTAATTGTTTCTTTTTTGCATAATCTAAGTAAAATTAGCGTTTTATTGGATTTGTTTCGTACGATTTTTGGCAGAGCGCAAATGTAGGAGTGTTTGCGAGTATGAGTAACGGTAAACTGAACACGGCGATACTTGGTCTCAATTCTGGCGGGCAGCTTCTGCTGAAAGCGTCCGAGGCAGTGGATTGTATTGAAGTTCAGGCAGTGGCCGATAAGGATACGAATCTTGCCGAGAAGATTGCTGCCGAATACCAATGTATCGCTTACGATGATTACAGGCAATTGATTATACAGAATCAGCTCGATTGCCTGCTGCTGGCCGCGCCGATGCACAGTTGCGATGAATATGTGCGGATGGCGATGAAGAAGAAATTCAACGTCTTGAAGCTGGCGCCTGCAGCGAGGGATTTCGAAGAAGCAGCGGAGTTTGTCCGCCTGGGCGAAGAGCAGGATATACAATTTGCAATTGCCAATTCGAGCCGGTATGCTCGCAGTTATGTTGAACTGCGGAAACTTCTTGAAGAAGGCGAGATCGAGCATATCTTTCTTATGACTGCTTTCTGCATCGTCGGCGATCATCCGGAGCCCGGCTGGCGAACCGATCCGAAACTCGCCGGCGGCGGCGTGCTGCTGCACGACTGCTACCGGATGATCGACCAGGTAGTTTCAAATTTCGACATGCCGCAACAAATCTATTCGCTCAATACGAACCAGGCCCAGGATAAGCAGCAGCGATTATATCTAACGGAAGATACGGCGATTGTTACGATGAAATTCAGCGATACTTTAATCGGCAATTTTATCGCTTCGCGGCGAGCGGGAACCGGCCCCAAAGAGGAATTCTTAAAGCTGTACGCAAAGGACAAAATACTGACAGTTAATGACACGCAACTGACTGTGAGCGATGGTCTCGGCCGGGCGATTAAGAAATTGAAATACGACGATGACGAGCTTGTCTGTACGACGGAGCTGCTCAAGAGTTTCGCTGGAAGCATATTGTCGCCGGATAAGAATAAGCTTTGCAGCAGCGGCAGAGAAAATCTTAAAGATATGGCCGTCATTGAATCGGCATATCTTTCGGCCCGTACCGGTTTTCCGGAGGAGCCAGGCAGGATTCTGCAGATGGCATCGCTCGCCGTTGATAAGACGGCAGATGAATAACAATCCGGTAAATTATATATAAATTGCCGTTTGACAAATAATACGGCAAGTAATAGTGTATTAGTGTGAATTGAAAACCATATTATTATTGAGTAATTTGGAGATTTCGGTATGGAAGACAGCAAGAAAAAACCGATTATGATCGGTGTTATCGTTGTGTGCATAATTGTAGCCGGCCTGATTACCTTTGCCAGGCGTGGCGGCGGGGGAGGCGGCATCGACGCCATTCCTGACGATAAGATGACCTGGGTCAAATGCAGCAATCCGGACTGCAAGGCAGAGTACGAGATGAGCGAAAAGGCGTACTTCAAAGCTATGGAAGAGCGCTTCAATCCTATGGCGCGGACTTCGCCGCCGTTGACTTGCGAAAAGTGCGGCAAAGACAGTGTTTACCGGGCTGTGAAATGTGCAAATCCGGCTTGCGGCGTGGTATTCTTCAGGGATAGTGTTCCTAACGACCACTTCGACCGCTGCCCCGAATGCGGCCAGAGCGAAACAGAGGAGATCAGGAATAAAAGGTTGGCCGGCGGATAATAAGCCGGACCGACAAGCGGAACGAACTGCTGGCCGACTTTCAGGTTTGCGATGTAAGTGGTTTCTGTTGCCATTCTTTTGCTTTACTCAAATGCTATCTTAGCGTAGTGTTAAAATAGGTAATATAATCTTAACAAGCCCGACCTTATGTTGTGGTCGGGTTTTTTCTTGCACATCCTTTCGGTCAGGAGGGCAGGCTTTTGAAATTGGCTTTGATTGGCTTTGTTTTTTCGCCGTCTCGAAGCGTGAAATACTTCATAAATACCTTTCATATAAGACATTGCGCCAATTTAGCCCTTTTGGAATTGGCTTTGTTTTTTCAAATGTACTCTTTCAACTCGTTTCGGATTTCGGAATTCGGATTTCCGGCCAAAGGCCGGTGTTTGGTTTTGAATTGGCTTTGTTTTATCGCAGCCTCGGTCCACTAAAATCTCCGTAAATCATTGTTAATATTGACTTAACGCCATTTTACCACTCCGATAAATTGGCTTTGTTTTTTCAAATAGACATATTGCCACAAAGGCACTAAGCCACGAAGTTTCATAAAGAATAAGGTAAAATTCTTCATTCTCCATTTTCAATTCTCAATTCTAAATACTACATACGATATACTATATATTATATACGAACTTAGTTAAGTATTATACGAACCATTATACAAAAAGTCTAATAAATTCCAAATAAATCTCCGTGATACGGCGTCCTTTATTCGTAGTGCGTACTGCGTGTAGTGGATGGTGTTTTGGGATGTTCGATTTGAATTTAATTCTCTTATTCGAAAAATTTTATTTTTTATTGTTTTTTTTTCTTGATTTAGTATATCATGTTGGTAAAGTCGTAATATATCTTAGAGCGCAAAACTACCTCGAATCGGCTTATTGTTAGACCGCACCTAATTTGCCGTGCCAGGGGTTTGGACGGAGAAATCCGAAGGATATGGAATACTCCGAAGGGAGATTTATATCCGTAAACCTCAGGCAAAATGAATGTAATGTAGGTAGACTTATGATGTGCGGGACGAATAGATTCGGCCGGCCGGATAAAAGGATTACCCGCCGGCAAAGCTGATTGTTATCGGGGCGTGTTAGAAGAAACATTTCTAAAAGGGCGGGCTTTACACTCATCGAGCTTCTGGTTGTGATTGCAATTCTCGTGTTATTGATGGCTATATTGCTGCCTTCTCTCCAGCGGGTTAGGAAGCAGGCAAAGACGATCGCTTGTCAAGCGAACCAGAAACAATGGGGTCTAATTATTTCAGCCTATACGTCAGACCATGACGGCAAAATATGGTCATGGTCTGCGCCTGGGTTCAATCACGTTTTCGGACCGTTTCTACCACCTGAGACCAGCGACTATATTGACCTTTTATTATGTCCAACTGCCAGAGTCGCGAATTTGGAACAAGTAGTGGACTTAAAGTGGGTGAAGGAGGGATACACGTTTTCACCATGGGTTGAATATGCACACCAGCGCTTGCTGCTTTCGAGCTATGGCTTTAACATCTTTATATTTGATCAATCTGTTCATCACGAACCGTTATGGGTGGATCAGTATTGGGGCACTTGCCTTGTAAGGGGTGCCGCACGTGTTCCGTTCCTTTTGGATTCCAGAAGGCCGGCCGCGGGACCAAAACTCTCTTACACTACTCCTCCGGAATATGAAGATATGACTCACATCGGGGGGCTGGCTACTTACTGCATGAACAGACACAATGAGGGAATCAATACCCTTTTCATGGACTGGTCTGTTCGGAAGGTAGGACTAAAGGAATTGTGGACTTTGAAATGGCATCGTCAGTTCGACACAGCAAACGAATGGACCAAAGCCGGCAGCGTGAAGCCTGAAGACTGGCCCGAATGGATGAGAAGGTTCAAAGACTACTAAAAGAGCCTCTTGCAGAAAAAACCTCCTTGCAGAACACAGTCGCGAAAAAAATGATTTTTTTTCGTTTCTAAATCTTTACCAAAACAGCACTTCCGTAGTAACCCGAGAAAAGTCCGAATTTTCTTTGTCGAATTTTGAGATTTAAAGGCAATTAACAATAGAGGGTGTGGTTCTCGTGAACATTGAGATATGAAAGGAGGTGATTGCTATGGGCTGAGGTAAGCCAACCGGCATAGAGTGTTTGTTACCGAGAAGTTCTTACAATTAGTTAAAATGGATAATTATTTCTAAGCGTAATACCTAAACTTAGGGGGATTTTCGAAAGGAGTACAAAAAATGGAACGAAGGAATTACGTTATTCTCATGATCGTTGGTATTGTTGCAATGGTGCTTATGCCTGTTGCGCCTTGCAGGGCGGAGTGGATATACTTAGGCTCTGACGTTTCCAGCGGCCCTAACCAAGGATACGACTTCGATACTGACTCTGGTTCTATATGGTTATCCAGAAAGGAGTGGAGTTTTTTGGTTACGGACATCAACAGATACGCTAATTCGTCAGGGGCTTATGCGTCGGCAAGCTGCACCGCCGACAGTTGGGTGGAAATTATATGTTTTGGAGAAGCAGCAGGTGCCTCGGTATCATCGGGCGCAACCTGTGGTGTATGGGGCAAGTCCTACTATGCTGATACCGATCCACCCTCACCCGCTCCGACTGTCGACTGGTCGATGGAAGGTTCCGGGGAACTAGTAGCTTACGGATGGATTAATGGTAAGGGTGACCTATGTGGCGGCGACAGCGCGCAGTCCTATGCTTATGCAATAGCTGGGATCGACGCCGAGGAGTCAGGATTAGCTTGGGCTCAGGGATGCGTGACGGCAGATTCAAACGGCTGGGCGAACGTAAATGTGTCCGGTGAAGCTGAGGAAGATTCGTCAACTGTCTATGACGACGAATATAACTGGTACTACGCTGAACTTGATTTTAGTATTGAGGGCAGCGAGGACGATGTAGAGATAGAGGGTACCCAGTACGAAGCAAAAGCGCACATCTGGGTCTCTTCATCATGTGGTGCAAATCTCTCGGCCGAGGACTATTGGTCGAGTATTAAGGCCATATCAGAAACTTCGTGCAGCGGGAGCTGTTCCGTGGAGGTTGAGTTGTAGTCTGGTTGCTCGGGATCTGCGTGCGGTTCGGCGGAGCAATGATCTGACTCTTTGCTCGATGGGTAAGTATCCGCTGTTGATGTCGGTAATGGCGCCGTTACGCCGGGGCTAAACAGCCCGAAACGCGACCAAAAAAAAAAAAAATTTCGCACCAATAAATTTGACTTTATATCAGATTGAAAAGTTGTACGCGCAAAACAAAA
>CBDVBU010000250.1:0-6024 GCA_965372295.1 uncultured Phycisphaerae bacterium | reverse complement strand
ACCTGACTTATCAATGCCGGTCCAATTCCTTAAAGGTGTCGGGCCGGCCAGGGCCAAGACCTTTGCGCAATTGGGGGTCGAGACGGTGGGAGATTTATTGGAATATTTTCCGCGTGACTGGAATTTTCTGCCGGAGCCGAGCAAGATAGGCCGGATGCAGCCCAATCAAACGGTTACTATTTTTGGCATGGTCGAGTCGATTGACTACCAGAGTTATCGCAGGCAGCCGCTTTTCGAGGCCCTGGTCAGTGACGATACGGGTGTATGCAGAATTATTTGGTTTCACGGCAGCTATCTTCGCGGCCAACTCGAACCGGGCCAAATCATCATGATATCAGGTAAGGTGACTTTGTACAAACATCAGTTGCAATTGACCAATCCTAAGTTTTTTATACTCGACGAAGAACATCCGCAGCCGGCTGAGTCTTTCAGCGGTGGAATTTACCCTGCGTGCAAAGGACTATCCAGCAGGCAAATAAAAATGATCGTTAGCCGTGTGCATGACGCGGTCGATGAGCTTGTGCCGGAGTTGTACGACGAGTGCTTCCGTAAGCGTGCAAATCTTATCGGTAGAAAGGACGCATTTCGATGGATACATTTGCCGCCGGATGAGGAAAAACTGGCGCAGGCAAAACGCAGGTTGAAGTATGACGAACTGTTTCTAATGCAATTGGGATTGGCGCTTCGACGATACAAGGTTCAGCATTTTTCAAAGGCGGTGCCGTGCGGCTGCACCGACAAGATCGACAGCAGAATCCGCAGGCGGTTTCCGTTTCTGCTCACCGAGGACCAGAACGCATGTATTTCTGAAATTGCTGCTGATATGGACAAATCGGAGCCGATGAATCGGCTTTTGCAGGGTGACGTCGGCTCCGGGAAAACAGTCGTAGCGCTTTACGCCGCCTTGCTGGCCATTGCGAACAAGATGCAGGTTGCGATAATGGCGCCGACAGAGATTCTGGCCGGCCAGCATTTTCTCAGTATTGAAAGATACCTGAAGAACAGCAGCGTAAACCGTATTTTAATAACGGGGGGACTGACCGGCAAAAAGAGGAACCAGGTCATAAGCACAATCGGTTCCGGCAAGATTGACATTGTCGTTGGGACGGTGGCGCTGCTGCAGGCCGATATCGAATTTCAGAAGCTGGGCTTGGTTGTGATCGATGAGCAGCACAAGTTTGGTGTTGCGCAAAGGGCGCAGTTACGCAAGCAAACGACGCCGCACTGCCTTGTGATGACGGCCACGCCGATCCCGCGCACGCTGGCGATGACCGCGTTTGGCGATCTGGATGTCTCTGTGATGAGGCACTCGCCGCCGGGTCGGGGGGCCGTGGTCACACGCTGGGTGAGCCGGCATGACAGGCAGAAAGCATACGAATTCATCCGCGAACGGCTGAAAGCGAAGAAACAGGCATATTTTGTCTATCCTCGTATTACCGCAGTCGAACAGGCTGGTGACGTCAAGGCGGCGACCGATGAGTGGGGGCAGCTTTCGAAGAAAGTTTTCCCCGAATTTAACGTTGAACTTCTGCACGGCCAGATGCCTTCTGCGAAAAAGCAGCAGGTGATGTCGGAATTTCGGAAGCGTAAAATTGACTTGCTGGTCTCGACGATTGTCGTGGAGGTTGGGGTCGATGTCCCGAACGCGACAATCATGGTGATAGAAGGAGCTGATCGATTCGGATTGGCACAACTCCATCAGCTCAGAGGGCGCATCGGGCGGTCGGATGCCAAATCGTTTTGCTTTTTATTTGCTGAGACCGACAACGAGACGGCGAAGAGCAGGCTTGAAATCATGGTCCGGAGCAACGACGGCTTTGAGATTGCCGAGCATGATTTACGACTGCGCGGCCCGGGGGAGATGTTCAGTACGCGGCAGCATGGCCTGCCCGATTTGAAAATCGCGAACATCGTGGAAGATTTCGATTTGCTTGTGATGGCACGAAAAAATGCGTTCGAGATGGTTTCGAACGATCCGATGTTAACACGGGCTGAGCACAAGAATATCCGCCGGGCGTTGCTGGCGAAGTTCGGCGATGCGATTGGCCTGGCGGATGTCGCCTGAAGGATTTTAAGGTTTTCGGTTTGCGATTTGAAGTTTCAGACTTACAATTGTCAGTCGAAAATTGGCTTATGCAGATAATTTATTCATGTAGTTTGTTATACAATATTGACACGTATGAGTATTTGGAGCCTATGGGTCCGATCTTAGCTTGACTACCGCACCTGGAGCTGTTATTTTTTCCAGGTTATGGGAGAAAGCGCGATAAGTACGGTGTAGATCTCCAAACGTCCGAGGAGCATGCATAGACAGAGGATCCATTTTCCCGAGATCGGGATCCACGCGTAATTTTCTGTAGCGCCGATACCTGAAAGACCTGGGCCGATATTACACATGGTCGCAACAACCGATGTGATGGCCGTTGTGAAATCGTCTATCAAAAAACTCATAATCGCGGTAAAGATCACGAAACAGCCCAGAAAAAGCGATATGAATCCCATTATGTTAGCCACTTGTTTTTCCTTTAGTTCTTTTCCCTCTATCTTTATGGGGAGAATGATCCGTGGCTGAATAAGTGTTTTTACTTCTCGCCATGCGGTCTTGACGCCTACCATGATCCTTATCATTTTCATTCCGCCGCCGGTAGATCCGGCGCATCCCCCGAAGAACATAAGGACAACAAGAAGAAAACGGATAAAATTGGGCCACATGTCGGAATCAGCGGTGGTGTATCCTGTGGTCGTTGTTATTGAGACTATTTGAAAAGCTGCATAGCGCAGCGCGTTGAGAGGCGTCCGAATCTTTGTTCCTTCGGTAGCTATTTTTTCCGTGAGCACATTTTGCGAAAGTGGCTGGCTCCGGAAACTTTGAGTTATCTGCTCCTCAGGAGCAATACCGTTTGTTTGCAGAACAACGGTACAGAGCAGGACCGCTATTATGAGGACTGTGGCGTAAAAATGGAACTCCTGGTTGTTCCTTACAAGAGTCCATTTTCTGGTGAACAGGACCTGGTAATGAATTATAAAATTCATGCCGGCGAAGAGCATAAAGATGATGACGACCCAGTCGATGTAAGCACTGTTGTAGGCTGCGATAGATGCGTTTTTTGTGGAAAATCCACCGGTGGCCATAGTGCCGAATGCGTGGCACAACGAGTCAAAAATGGACATACCGCCGAATTTCAAAAGAATAGCTTCGGCCAGGGTCAAGAGCGCATAGACCCCCCACAGTATCTTGGCGGTCTGGGCCAGGCGCGGTTTGAGCCTTTCGGAGTTCGGTCCCGGCACCTCGCCCCGGAACATCTGATAACTGGCGACACCAAAAGCGGGCAGGATTGCCAGGGCCAGGGTCACGATCCCCATGCCCCCGAGCCAGTGAGTCATGCTGCGCCAGAACAGGATACCGCGCGGAAGTATCTCGACATCGGTCAAGATGGTTGCCCCGGTAGTAGTAAAGCCACTCATGATCTCGAAATAAGAGTCGGTAAATGCGTGAAGTCCTATAGATATTGTGAGCGTTTCAGCCTGGGAGATAAAATAGACAAAAATGGGAATAGCCCCGAAAAGAGTCAAAACGATCCATCCAAAAGTGACTATGGCAAACCCTTCCCTGATGCCGGTTCCGGTCAATTCTTTGCTGCCGATAAATTTAAGTAAGTTTCCGCATATAAAAGAGGAAACAATTGCTATGATAAACCCCAGGAGCTTATAGTCAAAAAGGATAGAGGGGAACGTTCTTGACGGTATTTCAAAAAAAGCAATCCCTGCCGGGATAAGAAGGATCAACGCAAGGATTTCCAGAAGTTTTCCGACTGAGAATATAATAAACCGCTTGTTCATAAAATGCTATCGTAGTCGAATCAGGTTCAATCTTCAGGTTTAAATAATTTATTAACCAGAGCAATTTTCTTTTTAGAGCTTAATACCATGACTTCATCGTCGGCTTCGATAACCGTATCGCCTTGCGGGATAATGACCGAATTTTCTCGGATGATGCAGCCGATAATAATAGATTTCTTGAAAAGTCTGTCAAGTTCCTGGAGCGATTTGCCCGAGACAGGGCTGTTTTTTCTTGTTCTTATCCGGATGACCTCGATCCCGGCTGTTTTCAGCCTCAGGTGTGCGCTAATAGAGACCATCTGTATTTTTTCTATGATCGCGTTCAGGGTGATCTCTTGAGGATAAATAACATGGTCCACTCCAAGAGAGGTAAATAATCTCTTGTAGCGGATATCGTCTCTCAAGGCAATGACCACGCCGGCGCCTTCGGCTTTTGCCATCAAACACGATATGATATTATCTTCCTGGGATTTGCCGGCGGCAATAAAACAATCGGCTTGGCTGATGTTGATCTCTTCCAGCATATCACTGTTTGTACAGTCAATATGGAACACATCTATCCCGTTGAGCATGGCTGCCGCCATACGGCCGTGTTCCATATTGGGATCCGCCAGGATGACCTGCTCGCATAAAGGCTGCAATGCCTCAACCAGGTGTATGGCTGTTAATGAATCACCCGAGACCACGATCTTTTTCATTTTTGAAGCTTTACGGTTGATGAGAAAACGGAATGTTTTAAACGATTCTTTTGGCATTATAGCCACGATCTCATCACCGGGCAGAAGTTTCTGTGTGCCTGTGGGGGGCAGGCTTTTACCTTCCCGTACGATCACCACGAAAAGTATCGGCGCATTTTCAGCGAGTTGCCTGATCTCAGAAAGTGTTTTATGCGCAATAAGCATATCCTCGGTTACCCGGTGACTACGAAGATATATATTATCAGACTGAAAATTCGCGGTTTCAAGCACGTCAGGCAGTTCTACATACTGGAGGATGTGTTTCATTACTTCCCGCTCGGGTTCGATCACGGTAGTAACGCCCATCTTCTCGAGACTGACGTTTTCCGCATTAGTGGTATAGATGTTTGATTTGACCCTGGCAATCCGCTTTTTAACACCGTTCTGCATGGCGAAATTACAGACCAACAGGTTGGTCTCATCGCTGGGTGTTACGGCGATGATCAGGTCAGCCGAACTAATACCTGCTTCGTCAAGGGCCGTTGGACTTGATCCTTTACCTTCAACCACAAAGACATCAAGTTTGCTTTTGATCTCTTCGCAAAGTGCCTTATCTTTTTCAATGACTGTAATATTATGATCTAAGCCGGAAAAATGCTTCGCTAAGCTATATCCGACCATCCCGGCGCCGACAATGACTATTTTCACAAGAACTCCTTAGAAATTTGGGTAAAAGCAGGAACATTATTACATATTACCTTGGATTTACCATATACATTTCACTGAACCACTCCTGCAAACTTTAAGTCTCACAATACCGTAATTTCACTCAATTTCAAGATAATTCCAGCAGGTTCAGCATACCGTGCCGGAAGAGCCACCAAAAAATCGGACACGTATGTCAAGAACCCGTTTTTTTTCACTATCTTGGCACACCGCCACCGTTGCCCTCCATTCCACAAACCGGTTTTCAACAGTTCCACACATCATCCCGGCCTCGCAGGTATTGTCAAGGAACGCAACTGCCGGATTCGGTCAAGTATTTCCCGAAAGAGCGTCTGCGGCACAGCCACTTTTGCCATTTGAAATGCGAATGGGCGGCGGTTTCGAGTCTGCCATTCTGACGGTCGTGAACCTCCGGGAAATGGGTATCAAACAAATCTACGCCAGAGCGGAGGATTTGATTGCCGGCGAGGTCTTTTCTAAAGTTGGGGCCACCGAGGTGATCTACTCCGAAATAGAATCGGCCGAGCGATGGGCCTTCAAGCTGATCGCGCCGCAAATCGGGGAAAAGATAGACTTTGCAGAAGGCTATAGCCTGGCCCGGATAAAGGCGCCGGCCAGTTTCAACGGCAGGACGGTTATGGATTTGCAGCTCCGGCAAAAACACAATGTCAATCTGGTCTTAATCAAGCGCGGTGAAAACAGCAAACAAACGAAGGCCGAGAAGGCCAAGATTATTAATGTCCCGATGCCCGGCACAGTGGTTTATCAGGGTGATATTCTA